>NZ_CEVIVD010000047.1:15935-22345 GCF_982290655.1 Protofrankia sp. CiP1_Cm_nod3 | reverse complement strand
GGCGACGTCCGCGGCTGGCGGCTGGTGACGTCCGCTGTGACCGGCAGTGATGGACGGGTGCGGGACCTGCCGGTTGAGGGGCCGGGGGCGTGGCGCCTGGTGTTCGACACCACGTCCCGTTCGGCGTTCTTCCCGGAGGTCGTCATCACCTTCGTCGTGACCGACCCCGGGCAGCACCACCACGTCCCCCTGCTGCTGTCCCCCTACGGCTTCTCCGCCTACCGCGGCACCTGAGGCGTTCTGTGTCAGAGTTGTTTGACTACTAAGAGTAGTTAACAACTTGGGCATAAACGAGCACTACGAGCCGAGCACCGCGTGTGCGGGCAGAGCGCGGGGCGGACGATGTGATCGGATGTTCGTGACCGGATGCGTTCATCCAGATGGTCGGTGGGTTCCGGGTGGGGGCAGGGCGGCAGCGGCGACCGTTTCGCGGGTCAGGCCGGTTGCGGCCAGGTCGGCGTCGTCGAGGAGGCCCACGTCCAGTGCCCGTCGGAGATGGCCGGCCAGCGCGCGGGCGGTCGCGGGCTCGTCGGCGACCGGGCCGGCTGCCGTGACCGGGCCGGCTGGGCCGATCGTCGCGAGCGGACCGGTCGCATGCGCCGCGACAGTGCCGCCGACGGCGCCGGCGCCGGCGCCGGCGGCGCCGGTAGCGGCCCAGCGGGACAGCCGGGCCAGCGCGGTGGGCAGGCCGGTGAGCAGGCAGGACGCCACGGCCGCGTGCCGGGAGACCAGCTGCGCCGGGTGCAGGTCCCAGCCCTGGTAGAGACCGCGCCGCCAGGCCCGGCGGATCAGCTCGGCGTGCCGCCGCCAGGCCGCGTGCACCGCGGCGCGGTCACCGACCGGCAGCAGGTTGCACGACCCGTCCGCCACCCGCACGCCCGTGCCGGCCGCGGCGAGCTGCATGAGCGCGGTGGCGAGCTCCACCGCCGGATGGTCGCCGGCCTGATGCTCGGCGCTGATCCCCAGCGCCGCCGAGTAGTCGTAGGTGCCCACGTGCAGGCCGCGCAGGCGGGGGCGGCCCGCCGCCACGACCGCCGGCAGCGCCAGCACCGCCGCCGGGGTCTCGACCTGCACCTCCAGCGGTACGGGTGCCAGCCCGAGGCGTCCCTCCAGCTCCTCAAGGACGGCGCCGAACATGCTCACCTGCTGTGGCGCGCTCACCTTCGGCAGGGTGATCACCAGTCCGGGCGGCGCGGCGGCGGTGCCGCCCGCGGTGAGCGCGGTCAGGAAGAGGTCCAGGCTGCGCAGCCCGCGGGCGCGCACGGCCGCGTCCAGCGACTTCGGCCGCAGCCCGTAGGACGCCGGGAGCCGGCCCGCGGCGGCGGCCGCGCGCAGTGCCTCGGCCGCGGCGACGGCGTGGGCGTCCTCCTCGGCGTCGGCGCGGACACCGTACCCGTCCTCGAGATCCACCCGGAGGTCGGCGACCGGCGAGCCGGTGAGCACCCGGCGGACATGGTCGTGGACCCGCCCGGCCAGGGCCGCCGGGACGCCGGTCGCCGCCGCCAGGCCGGATGGTTCGCCGGCGTGCGCGCCGAAGGCGGCCCGGGCGGCCGCGGCCCAGTCGTCGACGACGGTCGCGGTCACCTGGTCGGCCGGCACGTAGCAGGTGTGCACCGGCTGGGAGCTGCCCGGATCCCCGGGAAAGCGGGTGGCCAGCTCGGCGTCCAGCCCGGTGAGCGGCGCGGTCAGTGCGGCGATCAGATCCGCTGGCAACGTCGGCATGCCCCCAGTCTCACCTCGGCCAGCGCCGCCGCGGGGGGCCGGCGGCGTACCTGGGCGGCGACGTTTCGACCAGTACGGTGAGGGGGTGGGCGCGGGCGAAGACGGGCATGGGAGCGGTCGCTTACCGTCCCGACGGGCGTGGTCCGCGCGCGCGTGGTGGTGCCGTCCGAGGAATGGGCGCCGGTCGAGGGACGGGTCCCGGCTGGGGGATGTCGGCCTGGTCGGTCAGGACCCGGACGTCCGCTTCAGCCTCGCCAACGAACGGACGTTCCTCGCGTGGATCCGCACGTCGCTCGCCCTGCTCGCGGGCGGCGTGGCGGTGGTCCAGGTCGTGCCCGAGTTCAGCGTCCCCGGTGCCCGGCATGTTCTGGGCGTACCGCTGATCATACTCGGCACTACCGTCGCGGCGACCAGCTACCGGCGATGGGTGATCGTCGAACGGGCGATGCGGGAGCGGCGGCCGCTGCCGGTTTCGGGACTGCCCCGGCTGCTCGCCGCCGGCGTGGCGCTGGTGAGCACGGCTGCGCTGATCTTCGTGCTGGTCGCCAGCCGAGGGGCACGGTGAGCCCTGCCGACGGCGGCGCCACCCCGGGCGGCCCCAGGGCCTGCGGCGATCGGCTGATGGTGCCGGACCGCGCCGCGGGGGAGACACAGCCGGAGCGGACCTACCTGGCCTGGCAGCGCACCGGGTTCGCGTTCGTCGGCCTGGGCGCGTTGCTCCTGCACGTCTCCTGCGGCCACGGGAATCGTCCGCTGGGATGTACGGCCGGTGCGTGGGCGCTCAGCGCTGGAGCGGCGGCATGGCTGACCGGATCGAGACGCCACCACCAGGACATGGCCGATGTCAGCAGCCGCCGGGCGAGCCCGGCCGGGGCGCTCCGATGCGTGGCGCTGGCGGCTGTGGTGTCCGGGCTGGCCGCCCTCGCGCTCGTACTGAGCTGAGCTGAGCCGAGCTGAGCCACGGTTGCGGACGGGAGCCACCGACCTGGCGGGTGACGGCCTGCCGGTGGTCGTTGTCCTCATCGCGTGACGCGTGGCTGTTGCTGGGTGATGCAGTGGACGCCGCCGCCGTAGGCGAAGACGGCCCGCCCGTCGACCGTCTCCACCCGCCGGCCCGGATACAGCCTGGCCAGCAGGTCCAGGGCGCGCTGGTCGGCCGGGTCGTCGAAGGTGCCGACCAGGACGAATCCGTTGCCGACATAGTGGTTGATGTAGGAGTAGCTGGTGGGCTGCCCGTCGAGCAGGACGGCGGGCGCGGGGATCTCGACGACGTGCAGCGGGCGGCCCGCCGCGTCCCTGCTCGCGCCCAGCAGGGCGGTCAGCTCGTGGCTTACCGCGTGGTCGGGGTGGGGGGGATCGGGCTGGGCGTGCACGGCAATGGGGCCGGTCGGCGTGAACGCGGCAACGATGTCGATATGGCCGCGGGTGCCGAGGCGGTGGTAGTCGGCGGTCAGACCACGCGGCAGCCAGACCGCGTGACGGGTGCCAAGCTGTGCGTGTATCTCGGCCCCGACCTGTTCCCGGCTCCAGCCCGGGTTCCGGCGGGGGTCGAGTTGCACCGTCTCGGTGAGCAGCACCGTCCCCGCCCCGTCGACATGGAAACCGCCGCCTTCGTTCGTGAGCGCCGAGCGGCGTGGTGTCGCGCCGGCCTGTACGGCGAGGTCCGCCCCGAGCCCGGCGTCGGCCTCCCACGTCGCCCAGTCCTGGGCGCCCCAGCCGTTGAAGACCCAGTCCACCGCCCCCAGGCGGGTCCCGTCCTCGATGGTGAACGTCGGGCCGGTGTCGCGGATCCACGCGTCGTCCAGCTCCCGTTCCACCACCCGCACACCCGGCCCGGCCAGCCGCGCCGCCACCGCGCCCTGGCCGGGGTGGGCGACGAGCGTCACCGGCTCGTACCCGGCGACCAGCCGGGCGACGCCGGCCCAGGCCGAACGGGCCGCGCCGAGCGTCTGGGAGCCCTCCGGGCCGAACGTGGCGCTGGGGGGTGGAAAGGCCATCCAGGTGCGTGCGTGCGGCTCCCACTCCGCGGGCATCCGTCGCGACAAGACGCTCACCTCCGTCCTGATGGCAGCCGCGCAGCGCGGGAGCAGGGGGGCCGGGGGCATGGGAGCATCGACGCATGCTGACGGTTACCAGTATCGGGACACGTACGTCGCCCGCGCGCGTCAGCCCTCCGGCCCGCCCCCCGTTCCGTCTCGGTGCCGTACAGCAGCGCTGGCATCGCGACCCGGCCGAACACGCGGCGGCGCTGCGTGACGGCGCGCGGATCGCGGCCGAGCTGGGAGCGGAGCTGATCTGTTTCCAGGAGCTCACCCTGTCGCGGTACTTCGCCGACGTCCGTCCGCAGGACAGCCCGGCGGCTCTCGCCGAGAGCGTCGAGGACGGGCCGACGCGCCGGTTCGCCGCTTCGCTGGCCGCGGAGCTGGACGTCCCGGTGCACGCCTCGCTCTACGAGCGGGCCGACGGCGACGGCGACGACGGCGACGACGGACTCGGCTACAACACGGCCATCGCCGTCGCGCCGGACGGCGCGCTGCTGGCGCGCACCCGCAAGCTGCACATTCCGGTTACGGCCGGCTACTACGAGGACCGTTACTTCCGTGGGGGACCCGCCGGGCCGGCGGCCTATCCGGTCCTCGGCCTGGGAGCGGCCCGGTTCGGCTTCCCCACCTGCTGGGACCAGTGGTTTCCGGAGCTGGCCCGCGCCTATTCTCTCGCCGGTGCCGACGTCCTGGTGTATCCCACGGCCATCGGCTCCGAACCGGACCACCCGGGATTCGACACCCGGCCGCTGTGGCAGCAGGTCATCGTCGGGAACGGTATCGCCAACGGCACCTTCATGGTGGCGGTCAACCGGATCGGCTCGGAAGGCACGCTGACCTTCTACGGCAGTTCGTTCATCTCGGATCCCTACGGCCGGGTTCTCGTGCAGGCCCCCCGCGACGAACCCGCCGTGCTCGTCGCCGACCTCGACCTCGACCAGAGACGTGACTGGCTCGACCTGTTCCCGTTCCTCACCACGCGCCGCCCGGACGCCTACACACCACTGGCCGAGCCCGCCACCCCCCGATAGCGCCTGTTCGAGCCGCGCCACGGGGCGGCGGCTCCGAATCTTTCCGCTGGAAAGCAAGGTCCGGCGACGACGGCGAAGGGCACGGCCATCGGCCGCCGTGAATCACTGGACGCGGAAGCTACCGTCAGGCGGAGCACCGGTGAATACGGAACGTGTGCGGCGCCGGTACCGGCCACGGTATATGTTGTGATATCCGTACCGATGACACGAGGGTTGTCGACAATCTCGGCAAGATCAGCGTCAGGTACCCATTCCTTCACTATCGGTCATGCTAGCTAGCATGACCGATAGTTCGGCATGATCAGCAGTGGGAGATCGCGATCCGTGAGGGTAGGTCGCGTACCCGAGCGGTTCTCGGTCTGGCCGGCTCGGGTTAGCCGAATCCGGGCTTCTCGGCAAGCAGACGCCTCCGCCAGTCGGCGAACCGTTGGCGCATTTCGGCGATCGCACGGGGGTCGGCGCCATACTCGGCGAACGCCGTATCGGTGATCTGTGTCAGCGCGCCGAGCGCATCAGCGAAGATCAGGGGGTCGAAGCCGGGATCGGTCGCGGCGGCCAGTTCGAGCAGGTCCTCACGCGAGTAACGACCGCTCATGATGGCGGCATCGACATCGAGAAAGTCACGCTGCATGGCGCGTCCGAACAGGGCACACATCTTGTTCGCTATGGCGTCGTCCGCATGCAGGACGGGCCCGATATCAAGCTGAATCGGATCGTGTGCCCGCCAGTCCGCAGAGAGTTCGACCTTCTCGGCCGTACCGTCGGACGGGTCGGCCACCATCAACCGAGCGAATGTTTCGGCCCGCATGGCGATCGATATCACGTACCCGGCTGCCTCCAGAGCGGAGACGACCGCCGACGTCAACTCCGGGAACTCGTTACGGCACTGCCAACTGGTGAACAGGTCGACATCCCCGCTCGGGCGGGAGCCCATCCCGTGCGCCTGGACCGCATAGCCACCCGCGAGCGCGAGCCCGTACCGTTCCCCGGCAGCCAGAGCGATCTTCGTGATCCTTTCGTGTCGGGGCTCCATGCCTGCGCCTACGCGGTGGCGGTGACCCGGCTGATTTCGGCGAGAACCGGGAATTTCTGCTCCCAGGCTCTCCTGAGCTGCGCCGGCAGCCACAGCAACGCCCACAGGCGCCGCAGCATCCCGGCGTTCAGGTACGTGTAGAGGTCCTGTGGGCTGGCCGCCTCGAGGAGGACGGCGCGGTAGAGGTCGACGACCCTGCCGGGAGCGTCAAGATCGTACTCGGCGTTGCCGGACCAGTCCAGGTGCGCTGGCAGCCGGACGACACCGGACGACGGCCCGCGCAGCAGGTCCAGGCTCCCCGCGACGGCATAGGGTCGCTGATAGCGGGACGTCGGCGCTCCACGCGTGTCAGCCATGATTACAAGCCTACCGTCAGCCGAAGACGATCGGCCGAGATGTGCCGCAAGCCCTGCCCACGCTCCGATATGAGGTGGCAGTACGGTCCTGGCGGGGTAGGGGGCGTCGAGCGGCGGCAACCGCTGGCCCTTGCTGGGTGAGAAGGCTGTCGGCTGGATCAGCGGGCGGATGCCTCCGCTACCCGTCACGCCACGGCTGGTACCAAGGCTCATCATACTAGCTAAC
>NZ_CEVIVD010000047.1:1827-15623 GCF_982290655.1 Protofrankia sp. CiP1_Cm_nod3 | reverse complement strand
TTGGTCGGTGAGGAGGGCGGATGCTCGACACCGAGCTTGCGGAGATCGTCGACAACCTTCGCGCCATCGGTGCGGACATCGCGGATGTGGAGGTGAAGAAGGCGCAGGGCGGGCTGCCGAAATCGCTGCGTGCGACCCTCTCGGGGTTCGCCAACACGCGAGGCGGCATGATCGTTCTCGGTCTGGACGAAACCCAAGGCTTCGCCGCGACGGGGCTTCCCGATCCGGCGAGGCTTGCCGCTGATCTCGGCTGCATGTGTGCCGAGGACATGGAGCCTCCGTTGCGGCCGTTGATCAAGATTCATGACTTCGAGGGTGCCCAGGTTCTGGTCGCCGAGGTCCCCGAGCTCGGCTCCGCTCAGAAGCCCTGCTACTCGCGTGGGGCCGGCATCACCAAGGGCAGCTACGTCAGAGTGGGCGACGGAGATCGTCGGCTGTCGGCCTATGAGGTCCAGATGATGCTGTCCGCACGCGGTCAGCCCCGTGAGGACGAGCAGCCCGTCCTTGGCGCCAGCATCGATCATCTAGATGCGGTCGGCGTCGACGCGCTGATCGCACGACTGAGGATCAGCAGGCCATATGCGTTCCAGGATCTGGACCGGTTGGCGGTACTGCGTCGGGCCAAGGTTCTTGTGCCCGGAGACGGCGGCGATGATGTGGTCTCGCTGGGCGGGCTGCTTGCGCTGGGCAGGTATCCACAGGAGCATTTCCCGCAACTTGTGGTCACGTTCGTCCACTACCCGACCGAGACCGGTGGCCGGTCCACCGAGAGATTCCTGGATAATGTGACATTGGAAGGCTCGGTCCCGGTCATGGTCCGCGACACACTGGCGGTCGTCCGCCGGAACATGTCTCGCCGGGCGGTCATCGCGGGTGCGGGCCGGCAGGACGTCTGGGAGTATCCCGAGACCGCGCTGCGCGAAGTCATCGTCAACGCCCTGGTCCATCGTGACCTGTCCAGTGGCGCCCGAGGTACCCAGGTCCAGGTCGAGATGTACCCCGATCGTCTGGTGGTCCGTAATCCTGGTGGGCTTTTCGGTCCCGTCACGGTCGACAGCCTTGGTGAGGAGGGCATCTCCTCGGCCCGTAACGCCGCACTTATCAAGATTCTCGAGGACATACCACTGCCTGGTGAGACCCGCGCTGTCTGTGAGAACCGAGGGTCGGGCATTCGTGCCATGCGCGACTCGCTGCTTGCCGCGGGCATGAGCCCGCCGGATTTCGATGACAGAATTTCGTCTTTCGCTGTCGTCCTGCCCAACCACACCTTGCTGAGTGAGGAGGCCGTCGGTTGGATCAGCGGGTTGGAGGAAAAGGGCCTGACCGACAGCCAGTGCATCGCGCTTGCGCTGTTGCGCCAGGATGGCCTCCTCGACAACCGCGCCTACCGCGACGCGACTGGCGTCGACTCCCGCGTCGCCACCAGCGAACTGCAGGATCTGGTCGCTCGTGAACTCGTCACGCAGATCGGAAGCCGTCGCTGGGCCAGATACGAGCTGTCCTGGCGAACGGCGCCGGCGAAAAGCCAGTCCGCCCGGGCCGATCGCAGACCGGAACTGCTCCTCGCCCTCGGTGGCAAGGCTCTTTCGCGCTCCGAGCTCGTCACACGAACCGGTCTTGGTGATCAGGCCGTCCTTCGGTGGCTGAAAATCATGCGAGAAGAAGGCCTGGTCGAAATCGTCGGCAGCAGCTCCAGGAGCAGACATGTGCGCTACCGCCGCACACGCCAGGGCCAGCTTTTCCGCCCCGAAGACACAGATCGTGACTGATCACTCCCATGTGTAGGGTCGTTCTGCGGCTGAACGACCCTGCGGTCGCCGCGGATCCGGACGCGGCGCCGCGCCGCGCCGCGCCCATGAGCCTGTCCTCCTTGACGCGTGGCAGGAGGTGCCGGCGGTCCTGGGCGCGGTCAAGCGGGCGGTCGATGACGACCCTCGTCCCGGCCGGTTCCTTCTCACGGGCAGCGTCGAAGCCGACTTCACCACACGCCAGTGGCCCGGAACGGGGCGTGTCGTCCGGCTGGTGCTGCACGGGCTCACCGAACGGGAGATCACCCGCTCCATCGATCAGCCGGGCCTGCTCGATCTGCTATTGGGCCCGGACATCTCGCGCCTGAGCATCGCCGGCACACCCCCGAGCCTGGACGACTACGTCGACCTCGCATTGAGGAGCGGCTTCCCCGAAGCCGCGCTGAACCTGAGCGCACCCGCGCGGCTCGCCTGGCTGGACGCCTACGTCGATCATGTCGTCACCCGGGACGTGCTTGCGGTGGGGGAACAGCGTGATCCCGTCCGGCTGCACCACCTCCGCTCCCGTGACGGTCAGGAGGTCGATGTCGTCATAGACCTCGGAGGAGGCCAGGTGATCGCAATTGAGATCAGGGCCTCCTCGGTGCCGACGGTCCGGGACGCCCGTCACCTCGGGTGGCTCCGTGACCATCTTGGCCAGGACTTCCGCGCGGGAGTCGTGTTCCACACCGGTCCGATGCCTTTCGAGCTCGGCGACCGGATCTGGGCACTGCCCATCTGCGCTCTGTGGGCGGCCCGAGCGGAATAGCCGGCCCGGCGCCGGCGTGCCCGTGGTCGCGATGTGCTCCGGAAGTCTCATCGTGAACTGATCGACCGCTGTCCGTGAGAGCCGCGGGCCGGGGAGACGCCTGACAGCGAGTTGTGAATGTCGGGCAACTCACCGACCGCCGCACTCTACCTTCGTCGAGGAGACATCGATCGATCCGGAAGGGTGACGCATCCGTTTGCCTGCCATGTCCAGTCTGCCGGGGGTGCTCGCCATCGACACCGGCAACAGCAAGACCGACGTCCTGCTGGTCGGCGCGGACGGCGCCGTCCTGGGCAGTGCCCGTGGCGGTGGCTTCCGGCCGCAGCTGATCGGGGCACAGGCCGCGGTCGCCATGCTGGCGCCGCTGGTCCGGGCCGCCGCCGCGCGGGCCGGGCTGCCGCCGGAGAAGAACCCGGTGGCCGAGCACACCAGCGCCTGCCTGGCCAACGCCGATCTGCCGGTGGAGGAGGAGCGGCTGCGGAAGGCCGTCGAAGAGCAGGGCTGGACGCGGTCGGTGGCCGTTCGTAACGACACCTTCGCTGTGCTGAGGGCCGGGACGGACGACGCGTGCGGGGCCGCGGTGGTCTGCGGCGCCGGAGTCAACTGCGTGGGCCTGCTGCCGGACGGCCGGACGGTCCGTTTCCCCGCCCTCGGACGGCTGACCGGTGACTGGGGTGGCGGTGAGGTGCTGGCGGTGGAGTGCATGTGGCATGCCGTCCGGGCGGAGGACGGTCGTGGTGCGGCGACCGCGCTCGCGTCCGCCATCGCCGCGCACTTCGACCTGCCGAGCGCGACCCGTGTCGCCGAGGCGGTCCACCTCGGCGAGCTGGAGCGGGCCAGGCTGCATGAGATCATCCCACTTCTGTTCGCCACGGCCACGGCCGGCGACGCGGCCGCGCTCGGCCTGATCGACCGTCAGGCCGATGAGATCGTCCGGCTCGCTCTGGTGGCGCTCACCCGGCTGGGCCGGCTCGACATGCCCACTCCGCTCGTCCTGGGCGGTGGCATGCTGACCTCCCACCAGCCGCTGCTGTTGGACAACATCACCGCCCGGTTGGCCACCCGCGCACCGCTCGCCGAGATCCGGCTGGTGGTCGCCCCACCGGTCGTCGGTGCCGCGCTCCTGGGCCTCGACCACCTCTCGGCTGTCCGACCCGGCTCCCCGGACGACCGGTCTCCCGGTGACCGCGGTGAGGCTCAGGATCGGTTGCGTGCCGCGTACCCGGCGCCGTTGCCGTGGCCACCGCTCTGAACAGGGGCCCGCCGGGAGGGCCCGGAGGCGCGCTCCGTTCCCCGGATGGCAGAAATGATCTCTGTTGCCCACGCCGTCGGATGACGGTGGCCGAGCCGGCGGGCGAGGTCGGCCAGGCGTGCCCGCCGTTCGGCCGGCGTGAGCGACAGCGCCAGGGCCAGCCGGTCGGCGAGGTCGTCGAGGGAGTAGGGGTCGGTGAGCACCGCCGCTGTTCCCAGCTCCTCCGCCGCTCCGATGTGCCGGGAGAGCACCAGTACGCCGGAACCGCCGACCGCTGCCTGGACGGCGACGTATTCCTTGGCCGTCAGGTTCATCCCGTCCTGGAAGGAGGTGACCCACAGGACGTCGGCGGCAAGGTAGTTGTCGACGACCTCGGTGAAGGAGAGCGAACGGGGCAGGTAGTCGATGGGCTCCCAGCCGTCCTCGCCCCAGGCCCGGTTGACCTCGGCGATCCGTCGCTCGAGCTTCCGCCGTGTCGAGTCGTAGGCGGCGATGCCGGGCTCGGGTGGGGCGCAGATCAGTCGGACGCGAAGGCGCCCGCGCAGCTCGGGGCGGCGGGCGAGCAGCATCGCGACCGCTTCGACCTTCTCGACCGGGGCCTTGGTGTAGTCCAGGCGCTCGACGGAGAGCACCAGCTGGCCGCCCTGCCGGCGGATGCGCGGGGCTCGGCCATGGGCGAGCGCCTCGATGGCGTCGTGGTCGACGCCGAGTGGGTGGACGCCGATCCTCGGTAGCCGCGGGCTGCCCGCGAGGACGGACCGGAAACGTCCGGCAAAGGTCGTGGTGTGGAATCCGGCCCAGTCCAGGCAGCTGAGCGAGGCACGGATCTCCTCGGCGGTCGGCAGGGCGGCGAACATCTCCGGCGGTGGGAAGGGCGTGTGGTGGAACAGCCCCACCCGCAGGTCCGGTCGCCTTCCGCGGAGGATGCCCGGTACCAGCCAGAGGTTGTAGTCGTGCAACCAGACCGTGCCGCCTTGCGCCGCCTCGCTGTCGATGTGCTCGGCGAAACGCCTGTTGACCGTCCGGTACTGCTCCCAGGCGAGCGGGTTGAAGCACAACCGTTCGGGTTGTGACATCAGTACCGGCCAGAGCGTTTCCTTGCATGCCTGGTGGAAGTAGGCACGCCATTCGTCCGGTCGCAGCGGGAGGAAGGAGAGCGGGATTTTGATGTTGCGCCCGTCGGGGAGGGCTGTGCGTTCCGGCTGTTCCAGGACTGCCTGCCCCAGGAGCGCCTGCTCCGCAACCGTCTGCTCCGCAACGGCGGCGGCCACCCAGACGGCCTCCATACCTGCGCTGAAGAGACTGAGCAGGGTGGGCAGGATGCCGTTCGGGCTCGACGGTTCCCGCTGGTCGGCGTCGGGGGCCCAGATGGCCGGCGGGCGATGGTAGCCGATCACGAGTGGGGATCGGGCCTCGACCCAGCCCAGCTTCAGCAGTGCCTGTAACACGCCCGCGGCGCCGGGCTGCCGGGGCCGGTGGACGCCGTCCTGGCCGTCCAGCGCGGCGATCAGCGCTGGTTCGGAGTTGCCGACCGCCACGCCGTGCGTACCGGTCCGGAACATGGACAGGTCGTTGAGGCTGTCCCCGGCGACCAGGATCGAGGCTGTCGGCCAGCCCTGCGAGCGGGCGAGAGCGGTCAGCGCGTTGCCCTTGGAGACGCCCCTGGGCAGGACGTCGAAGTAGCGGTCCGCCGAGTAGCTCCAGGTGCAGCCGAGTGCCTCCACCATGTCGGTGACGGCCGGTGTGAGATCTTCGGGGTGGAGGAAGAACGAGCAGCGGCCCTCCTGCGGCACGCCGTCCTGGTAGGTCAGTGCGGGGAAGCGGCGCAGCGCGGTGCGTACGCGCGCGGTTCCGGGCCAGTCGGCTCGCAGCTTGCTCTGCAGCGGTTGGACAGGTGTGTGGTCGACGCCGTCGAGCACGGTGGCACCGACGTCGGCGATGATCCAGCGGGGCCTGGGCACCAGCGGGTCGTCCAGCGCCTCGCGGATGGCGGGCAGAGCGCGCCCGGTGGCGAAGACGACCACCACCTCGGGGTGGCGGTTCAGGGCGTCGCGCAGGCGCCGCCGGTCGGTCACGTCTCCTGCGAGCAGGGTTCCATCGAGGTCGGTGACCAGGATTGGCACACAGGTTCCCTTCGTGACAAGGGTGCCTGCCGCGCGAGGAGCGTACGGCTCATCGCCGTGCCCCCCACCACACCCACTGGCGTTGACCGAACAACTGTTTTACTCCAGGAGAACCAGAAGTGACGACGGAGAGTCGGGAAGGTGACACTAGCTGTCATTGCACGGTCGCGGACGAGAGCCGTCGGCCGTGGGCCGGTGGGCTGCCCGGGGCCTGTCGCCCGGCTGCCGGCGCACCTGGGCTGGTCCGGCGACGCCGAGCGCGATCTTGGCGCTCCCGGCAGGATTGTCGCAAACATGGACGGCCCCCGATTTCCAATGTCATGGCTGAATTTCACCGGCATCCTTTCTCGGCCGGGAATCCCGTGTGGTCGTCCGGGATTTTTTGGCGGACGTGCGCCGAGGACGGGCCGGAATGATATGTCTGTCAGGCATCCGGGTGGATCGGCCCGTGGGTCACTCTGTATGTAAGCGGTTGTACGCTCTGGGCTGGTGGGCCCAAACCCTGCCCACGCCCTGCCGGCACGGATTTCGTTGTCGCGGATCTCCGCTTTGCGGATCTTGGTGCCGCAGGTGTAGCCGGGCCGGCCGGATCGTTCTCCGTGCCTCGTCGGATGGATATGCGCATGTGCCCTGGTGAGATGGTGTCGGCGATCGGCACGGCCGTTCCATGGCGCGTTTCACGCCGGTCCGGCGGCAAACGGCGGACTGTCCGATGAGCGAGCGAGTGGCCATCTCCCGAAGCCGGGAGGAACCGGTCCGGCGGCTGCTGACGGAGTGCCTGGACCGCTCCGGTGAGGCGCGGAACCGTGACCTGCCGGTTGTCCTGCTGCTCGGGCCCCCGGGCATTGGCCGCAGTGCCGTGCTCGACGAGATCGAACGATGGTGCGCGGCTGTGCCGCGCGTCCGGCTGAATCTGGGCGGGACGGGACGGCGGCCGGCGCCGGGGCGCGATGTCTCCCCGGCCCGCGAGATTCTGGTCCGGACCGCTTTCGGCCTTGCCGGGAAGGTGCCCGGTTATCGGCGTGTCACTTTCGACCGGCTCTACACCTGCCTGCTTGTCCTCGGCAGCGAGCTGGAGCTGAACGATCGTATCCAGACCCTGCACCAGATCACCAGGCTGCTGCGCGACCGGACCTGGGCGGAGCGCAACCGCGACGACATCATCAGGATCGTCAGCCCGGTGCTCGCCTCGTCGGAACTGCCGGATGTGGCGTCCGCCGCGGTGACCGTCCTCGCCTCCATGCAGTGGCGGGCCCGGCTGGGCGGCCGGCGGACCTGGCCCTTCCAACGGGCGGAGCGCTCGCGGCGGACCGCCGAGCCGATCAGCCCGGACGCCCTGGCCGACCTGGTCGCGCTCCGGAACGCCGACGACGAATCGCGCCAGGAGGTGGAACGGCTGCTGGTGAAAATGTTTCTCGCCGATCTGTACGACGCTTTCACCGCCGGCCGGCGGGCCGGCGGCGACCTGTTCAACTGCGTTCTGCTGCTGGACAACGTCCACCATTCCCCCGGCGGCCGGGAGTTTCTTCACCTGCTCGTGGAAGAACGCCATCAACGGGCTTCGGAGGGCGCCGGCACCTGCGACCCGCTGGTCGTGATCGTGACCAGCCGGGGGTGGAACCCGGTCCGCGACGGCACTCCGGGGGGCCGGATACGCCCGCTCGACGCGGCGGGTTACGCGAACTGGGCCCGCGGCCGGCGCGCGGACGCGCACGAAGCGGGATCATGGTGGTATCCGGTGGCGTTACCCGACCTCACGGCGAACGACGTCAGCCTGCTGGTCAGACGCGCCGACCTGCCCGACCGGTGGCGCCGGCTGGCAACGGACCTGCACCGCGTCACCGACGGTCATCCGGGAACGGCCAACCATGTGCTGCGAGGGTTACGGATCGTCGCCCGCCGTCGTCCACCGGAACCGGCGGAGGAGAACAGCCGCTGCCTGCTGGAGATCGAGAGTGGGGAGCACGGGCCCGGCGCGTCGCGCCGCACACTCGGCGGGGAGGCTCTGGAGCACTGGCTCGCCCCCTTCACGGAACTCCAGCGGAAGATGCTGGTCACCTGTGCCGCGCCACAGCGCGTCGAGCCCAGTTCGATACACGCGGCGCTGGGCCGGACGTCCGACATCCAGAGCCGGCAGGCCCTGTTACAGGCTCTTCAGGAGAACATGTGCGCGTGGGAGACCGACGGCAGGCTGGTGCTCCGCCCGGTGCTGCGCCGCCTGCTGTTGCAGGACCTGCGGGCCCGTGCCGATGACGACCGGGACGGCTGGCGCAACGTCCACCATCGGCTGCGGGACCATTACCGGCGGCCTCGACCGGACAGCGGCCCGGGGCATGTGACGGCGGCCCTTTATCACGAGCTCGCCACCGACGAACTGACCCCGGTCGTGGAGCATGTGCGGGCCGGCCTGGCGGCGGTGTCGCCCGACGGGCGGTGGGACGGCCACCGATGGTGGAGCGAACTGGCCGGGATCACCCGGGCGCCGATGTCGCCGGCGGTCATGGCCGCCCTGGCCACGCCCGATCCCATGGAGACGCTGGGGCCGTGGTGGCGCGGCGGGCCGGACGTCCATCTCGCTCGCCTCGTGCTGGCCTGCTGGCTGGCCACCAAGCCGTCCGCGCACGAGTCCGTACTGCACGAGGCCCAGATTCCGGGCGCTCTCAACGCGTTGGCCGCGGTCCCCGGATATGAACACGCCTACGATTTCCTGCTGAACCTGGCGTGGCGATATCAGCGCGGCGAACGGCCGGCCGACCGTACTGACCCGGAGGTGTGATCAGCGACCATGCCCAACAACAGCCGATCCCGTTGGAGAGGGTTCTTCGGGCGTCACGAGCCGGCGCCCGGTGTCATCGTTCCGGACTTCTTCAGGAGACGGAGACGCCGCCGGATCATCTTGTTAGTGATCGTCCTGCTGGTCGCACTCGGGGTGCCCGCCGCCATCTTCATGCGACTGGTGTTTTCGGACGACTGTGCCGCGGGCGTGGTGCGCCACGACGGCGAATGCGTCGGCGTCACCGACGGCGGTTACGTTTTCGCCCAGGAGCTCAGGGACGTCGAAAAAGCGATCAGAGAAGAGAACGACTGGGTCGCGAAGCAGCGCAACCGGGTGAGCGTGTCCATCGCCTACGTCTTTCCACTGCGGTTCAACGGGTCGAACGTCGCTGCCGACACGCGGTCACTCCGGCGCGACTTGGAAGGAGCGTTCGTCGCCCAGTACGCGGCCAATCACGACACCATGACCGAGCAGCCGCTGATCCGGCTGCTGCTGGCCAACACGGGCACCAACAGCACCAGGTGGAAGCCGGTGGTCGAGGATCTCGCGAAACGTGTCGCCGGGAAGGACCATCTGGTGGCGACGGTCGGCCTCGGGCCGAGCCTGAGTGCCACCCGGGATGCTGTCCGCCGACTTGCGGAGCTGGGAATTCCGCAGATCAGCGCCATTATGACGTCGGACGATCTGGTGGAGATCCCGACGCTGCGGCGGGTTCCCCCGCCGAACCACGTCGAGGTGGCAGCCGTCATCGACCACGCGCGAAAGACGGCCAACCGGGCGATGCTGGTCCAGGACACGAACCCCGACGATCTCTACCCCGGGACCCTTGCCGACACCTTCAGCAGCAGATATCCGGACGCGGCGAATCGTCTTGTCGGCCAGGTCGAGCAGTACAATTCGAAACTGGGCGCGACGGCCACCACATTTGTCCAGATGTTGCCGAACATCTGCAGCGAGCGACCCGGAATCGTGTATTTCGCCGGCCGGGACGCGGAACTCAGGGATTTCCTCAAGGTGCTGGCCAGGCGTAACTGCCTGGGTGACCACATCACGGTGCTGACCGGTGACGACGCCAGCGGCCTCGAGGGTGACAGGTCGCTCGACCAGACGCTGGCCGCGAACATCAGCGTCCTGTTCACCGCGCTCGCGCATCCCGGCGCCTGGCAGGCCCCGGATGCTGACTCCTTCTTCAACCGGACGACAGTCGCTCGATTTCAGGACCCCACCGGTGTTTTCCAGCAGAGATTTCCGAACGAGACGCTGGACGACGGTGAGGTGATAACGTCACACGACGCTGTCCTGGTGGCTGTCACCGCTGTCAGGTATGCGGCTGTCGGCGGCCATCTCCAGGTCACCCCGGCCGATGTCGAGCAGACCCTGAATCGGCTGCACGGCAATCTGAAGGTTGCCGGGGCCGGCGGTTATCTTTCCTTCGACAACGCCGGCAGCCCGATAGGAAAGCCGATACCACTGGTCAGTATCAACCCGGGCGGGGTGCTGGCCTTCCGGGAGCTGCTGCCGCCAGCACCCTGACAGCCTGCCGTGGACCTGGGCCGCCCGAACGGCCACGGCCATGGCCACGGCTGCAAGCCACGGCCGCAGCCGCGGACTTCGGCACAACCATCCGTTCAACGCAGCCACCCGTTCAGCGGCGGAAGCGCCCGTCGGCGAGATGGCGTCAGGTGCCGTTGCCGGCTTCCATGACGTCGGCGTGGCCGACCAGCGTCCCGGCTCGGTCGATGACGATCACCTCGACCCGCACGGCCGCCCCGCGCAGCACGTCGAGCGCGGTGCGGCGGGCGTCCGCCGCGATGAGGTCGCCGAGCGGGACGCCGGCGGCCAGGCAGAGCCGCAGCGCGCCCAGCGCGGTGTTCGCAGTCTCGACGCGCCTGGAGAGTTCCGCGCCGCCGCCGGCGGCGCGGGCCAGCGTGGCGAGGGCGGCCAGGTCGACCTGGGAGCGTCCGGAGTGCAGGTCGAGATGACCGGCGGCGAGCTTGGCGAGCTTGCCGACACCGCCGACGATGGTCAGATGCGGGATCGGGTGGCGACGCAGGTACTTCAGCACGGCGCCGGCGAAGTCGCCCATGTCGAGCAGCGCGTCGTCGGGCAGGCCGTGCAGCCGGCGGGCCACCTCCTCGGAGGTGCTGCCGGTGCAGGCCGCGACATGCCGGTGGCCGGCGGCGCGGGCCACGTCGATGCCGCGCCGGATGCTGTCGATCCACGCCGAGCAGGAGTAGGGCACGACGATGCCGGTGGTGCCGAGGATCGACAGGCCGCCGATGATGCCCAGCCGCGGGTTCCAGGTGTGCCGCGCGATCTCGGCCCCGTTGTCGACCCCGATCGTGATCTCCACGTCGACGGCCGCGTTCACGGCGCCGTCCGTGTCGTCCGCACCGTCCGCGTCGCCGCCGACGATGCTGACGGCGCGGATGTGGCCGGCGGCGCCGGTGTGGGTGGTGTGGCCGGTGTGGGTGGCGGCGACCGCGGCCAGCGCGGCGCGCATCATCCGCCGCGGCACCGGGTTGATGGCCGGCTCGCCGACGGCCAGCGGCAGGCCGGGCCGGGTGACCGTGCCGACTCCCGGGCCGGCGCGGAACACCATCCCGGCCCGGGGCGCGGCCAGCCGGACACGGGCGTGCACGAGGGCACCATGGGTGACGTCCGGGTCGTCACCGGCGTCCTTGACGACGGCGGCGGTGGCGGCGCCGGGGGTCAGCTCCTCCCGGGCCAGGGCGAAGGCCGGGCGCTGACCACCCGGCAGGGTGATCGTCACCGGGTCGGGGAACTCGCCGGTGAGCAGCGCGGTGTAGGCGGCGGTGGCCGCGGCCGTGGCGCAGGCGCCGGTCGTCCAGCCGTAGCGCAGCTCCCCGCGCGGCTGCCGGCTCCCGCGACGTCCGGCGGGCTCCGCTTCGTTCATGGCCGTCCCGCCGAGCCTGGCTGTCCGGCCGGGTCAGGCCCCGCCGGGTCAGGCCAGGCCAGGTCAGGCCAGGCCAGGTCAGGCCAGGCCAGGTCAGGCCAGGCAGGCCGGGCGAGCTGGGCAGGCCGGGTGGGACGGGCGGAGCGGGTGGGACGGCGGTGAGCTGGCGGGTGCTGGTGCTCGGCGGCACCGCGGAGGGCCGGCGGCTCACGGAGAAGCTGGCCGCACTGCCCGGCGTGGAGGTGATCTACTCGATCGCGGGCCGGGTGGCCGCGCCCGCCCTGCCCACGGCGGCGCGGATCCGGGTGGGCGGGTTCGGCGGCGTGGACGGCCTCGCGTCCTACCTGCGGGATGCCGGGATCGCCGCGGTGATCGACGCGACCCATCCCTACGCCGCGCTGATGACCGCCGCTGCGGTTACGGGGAGTAACGCGGCCGCGGTGCCGCTGCTGGTCGTGCGCAGGCCGGGCTGGCCGGAGACGGACGGTGACGACTGGCATCGGGTGCCGTCGCTGGCCGCCGCCGCGGCCGCCCTGGGCGGCTTCGGGGAGCGGGTGTTCCTGACCACGGGCCGGTCCGGGATCGCCGCGTTCGCCGGCTCGGATCGGCACTGGTTCCTCCTGCGTTCGATCGAGGCGCCGTCACCCCCGATGCCGGCGCGGATGGACGTCCTGCTCGAACGTGGCCCGTTCACGGTAGAGGGGGAGACGGCGCTGATGCGCGGGCATCGGATCGACGTCATCGTCACCAAGAACAGCGGTGGCCCGCTGACCGCGGCGAAACTGGTCGCCGCCCGTCACCTGGGCCTGCCCGTGCTGATGGTGGACCGCCCGCCGCTGCCACCCGGCACACCGGCCGTGGCCACCCCCGAGGACGCCGTCGCCTGGTTCACCGACTGGTCGGGGCGACCGATGGGTCATGCACCAGTTGACGACAGCGGGTGACGAAATCAGACGAAGACACGGGGTGACGACCGTCCGCCGGTCGTCGCCGAGGATCCTCAACCTGGCCGCCCAGCCGGACTGCTTCGTCCGGTCGGCCGGTGTCGGGGCGTCGGACCGGCCGGCTTGGCACTCGTCCGGTAAGGCGTTCGGCTGGCGTGGTCATTCGTCCTCGCTCGCGATCGCGTTGACGGCCGCCGCGGCCATGGCGCTGCCGCCGCGGCGGCCGTGCACGACGAGGTGCTCCAGCCGGCTGGGATGCTCCGCCAGGGCCCGTTTCGACTCGGCGGCCCCGATGAAGCCGACCGGGACGCCGATCACCGCCGCGGGCCGGCCGGCGCCGGACTCGACGAGCTCGAGCAGCCGGAACAGCGCTGTCGGGGCGTTGCCCACGGCGACCACCGCGCCGTCGAGGCGGTCCCGCCAGAGGTCCACCGCGGCGGCGGTGCGGGTCGTGGCGAGCTGGTGGGCGAGGCCCGGCACCCGGGGGTCGGACAGCGTGCAGATCACCGGGTTGTCCGCGGGCAGCCGGGCGCGGGTGACGCCCGCGGCGACCATCCGGGTGTCGCACAGAATCGGTGCTCCTGCGAGCAGCGCGGCTCTGGCCGCGTCCACCACGCCGGGTGAGTAGGCCAGGTCGGCCACCAGATCGACCATCCCGCAGGAATGGATCATCCGGACGGCGGTGCGGGCGACGCCGTCCGGCAGGCCGGTGAGGTCCGCCTCGGCGCGGATCGTGGCGAACGAGCGGCGGTAGATCTCGGCGCCGTCACGGACGTAGTCGTTCACCGGGAGCTCCGCACGGTCGTGGGCCACCCGGCGGGCCAGCGGCGGCCCAGCCGACCGGTCCGGCCCAGCCGGCCGGACCGGCCCAGAGCGACGGTCACGTAGCGCGGATCCCCTCCACGGCCGCCCGTACAGGCCATGATCGCCGCGATTTTGTTGTTGTGTACGTTTTTTGGCCGCATCAGCGTACACAACGACAAACTTGCGCCGATCTTCTTCGATGGTCGGCGTCCATCGAAGTGCGCCACCGCCCGTGGGGTGACTTAGAGTCATCTAATCGGTGCTCTAGGCGACCGGAGCGGCTCGGCGGGGCAGAGGGGCAGCGGGTGTCCGCCACGGCCAGCAGGTCCGGGACAACGGCTGCGCGTCCGGCGATGAGCGTCACGGCCGCGATTGTGTCGTATCTGGACTGTCGTTGCGTTCCGGGGCCGGCTGCCTCCCCAGC
>NZ_CEVIVD010000047.1:0-1285 GCF_982290655.1 Protofrankia sp. CiP1_Cm_nod3 | reverse complement strand
GGCGGTCTTGGTCACGGCCCACTGGGTGACCGGCAGCATCGGCCGCCAGCCGGTGAAACCGCCGACCGGCGCGGCGCGGGCCACCGCCAGCCGGACGAGGTCGCCGCCGTGGCTGGCGTGCCAGCCGGCCAGCACCGCCTCCGACTCGACGGTGACCGCGCTGGCCACCAGCCGGCCGCCCGGCGGGAGCGCGGCCCAGCACCGCTCGAGCACACCGGGAGTCGTGATCCCACCGCCGACGAACACGGCGGACGGCGTGGGCAGCCCGGCGAGCGCCGCGGGGGCGGGGGAGCCGACGACCCGCAGGCCGGGGGTGCCCAGCGCGTCCGCGTTGCGCAGGATCCGCGCTGCCCGGTCCGCCCGGGGCTCCACGGCGATCGCCCGGCAGGCCGGGTGCGTGCGCATCCACTCGATCGCGATGCTGCCGGAGCCCGCGCCCACGTCCCACAGCAGTTCGCCGGGGGCCGGACCGAGCCGGGCGAGCGTGACCGCCCGCACCTCCCGCTTGGTGAGCTGGCCGTCGTGCTCGAACACGCTGTCGGGCAGGCCCGCCGTCCGCGGCAGATGCCCGGAGTCGGGCCCGGGCTCGCACTCGACAGCGACCAGGTTCAGATCGGCAACCACGTTCGGACCGGCCAGCGTCCCCAGACCGGTCGTCGCGTCCGGGTCGGCCCGCGTGTCCTGGTCGGTCAGCGCGGCGGTCGGCTCGCCGTCGTGCCGCTCGTCGCCGTGCCAACCGCCGTCACACCAGGACGCGGCCGTGCCGGTGCGGCACCGCTCGTCATCCGCGCCGAGGTTCTCCAGGACGGTGAACGGGCTGCCGCCGTAGCCGCGGCCCACCAGCAGGCCGGCGAGCGCCGCCGGGCTGTGGCCGTCCGCGCACAGCACGATCAGCCGGCGGCCGGGCTGCACGGCCGGGTGCACGGCGCTGAGCGGACGCCCGACCAGGCTCACCACGTCGACGGCGTCCATCGCCCAGCCGAGCCGGGCGCAGGCGAGCGAGACCGAGGACGGATGGGGCAGCACCCGCACCCGCCGCGCGCCGAGCAGCCGCACCAGCGTCGTGCCCAGGCCGAAGAACATCGGGTCGCCGCTGGCCAGGCAGCACACGCGGGCGCCGGCGTGCTCGGCGAGCAGCCCCGGCAGCGCCGGCACCAACGGCGTGGGCCACTCGACCCGCCGGCCGCCCACGTCGGCGGGGACCAGTGCCAACTGCCGCCGGCTGCCCATCAGCACCTGCCCGGCCCGCAGCGCCTCCCGGCCCGCCTCGGTGAGCCCGCCCCAC
>NZ_CEVIVD010000046.1:31953-37899 GCF_982290655.1 Protofrankia sp. CiP1_Cm_nod3 | reverse complement strand
AGGGAGCTTTCGATCTCTCTTTGGTGATCTTTTCTGGCGTTGTGCGTGGCTGGTTGTGCCCGGTGGCAAGCGGGCGTCAACCGCTATCTGTGGGAAGGCGCTATCGGGCCAGGCCCTGGAGCGGGAGTGATCCGGGGGCATCCGGGAAGGGATGCGTTCTGCCTCGTGGGTGGTGACGGCGGGTGACAGGCGACGTTGCCTGCCCCCTTGTAGGGCATTCTCCACTGTCTGCGCTGGTCGCGCGTGGGCTGTCGGCCGTTTTGACGTCCGCGACAGCATGCGGTAGTTGTTTTTCTATTGTGATTTTGAAGTGTGAGTGATGATTTTTATAGTGCGATAAGTGATGATGGCGCGCACCGGCTGTCCTGGCCGGGTGTTTTCGGCGGGTTGAAAAGATCACGAGCTTTGCGTTGAAAGATCGGGATCGTCGCACCGGCGAGTCGCTGCGTGTACGGCGTCATACGGCCGGTGGGTTGCGGCATCGTCTGGCCGGTGGGTCGTGGCGAGGACGTCGTCGAGGCGATCTACCGGGTGGCGTGGCCGGGGCTGCCGTCCTGCCCATGGATGCCTGTCGGGATCCCTACAGGGGGCAGCCGGGGATAGCCGGGGGCGGCCGGGAGGGTGGGTCCCCAAATTTTATGATTCATAAAATTAGTCTGTGATCAGAAACACGGAGAAGTGAAGCGTGGCGGAGGGCGTGAAGTGGCGTCCTCTGGACGCTGTGTAGTTCCGTGCCAGCTTCGCTGGGTTGTAGTCGTCGATGCTGTGGTAGATGTCACCATAGTTCATTGATATGATCTTTACGAGTGTTCGACGGATGTTGTGGAGATCACATACTGCCGGGGTTCGGTGTCATTGGTGTAAGCCTGGCTCATTTTCCGCGGGAATAGCCTGGATGCCGCTGTGGGCACGGGATCCAGGCGGGCGCCGATCCGCCTGAACGATCATCGGACGTGTGTCCGCCGGTGCCCGGATGGCGCGGAAACAGCAGATGGTGGGCATGGCGGGCGTAGTGCGCCCGCCGGCGGCGAGAGCGTCGGCGTCCGCGCTGCCGATCTTGATGTTGCTGGATGGGGTGTCTCCGCCCGGTGGCGTGGCGCCTCCCGTGACGGCGCGAAACCGGCCATGGGCCTCCGCCTGGCGGATCATCGGACGGCGGCCGATGATTTTCTGTGGCCACCCCGGTCGAAACCATCGATTTCACGTGTTCCCGGGGCTTTCTTCCGCGAAACCGTGGCGGAACTCGCCGTCGGATTTTCTGGCGGTGCCGACAGCTTCAGAGAAACGGAGCCGTCGTCCTGGCCCGGCAGCCGCCGCCGGCGGCCGCGCCCGTATACAAAAATTTGCCGGCTGTCCGCAGTCCCATCAACTGCGCTGTTCCCGGCCCCGGCCGGCCCGAGCCGTTGGAGATATCCCTTTCGGGAACTTGCCGCTCCGCGGGAAGGGCGGTATAGGCGCCGGCCTGTCGCGGGTCGGGGTCGGCGGCCCTGCCGCGCCGGCGGGAGCGAGGCGTCTGTCCGGTGCGTGGCCGCCGGTCGCCTGGATCATGAAGTGGCGGCGGGCGGGCCTGCCGCGGGCGGCGGCGTCGAGACCCGCGGCAGACGTCGGATGTCGGCCGGCGGGCCAGGCTGAGCCCCGCCCGGCGCAGGCCGGGAAGTTGGGCTGCTGTGCGGCGATCGCGCAGGTAGGAGCAGGTAGGAGCAGGCAAAAGCAGGTGGATGACGGCCCGGGCAGGTGCGGGTGGGCGCGGGCGGACGGGGCGTGCGGGGCGGGGCCACGAGGCCCGGGCCCACCCGCCGATCCCTCACTGGAAGGAGTCGTTTCCTGCCTGCGCGTCCTTGTCACCGGATGCCTTGGATGCTCTTCGCCAGCCGGTCAGGAGGGCTGTTCGGCCGAGGAAGCGATCTCACCCGAAGAAATGATCGTGATGGACGCCTGCGTCGGCGGCGGATCCGGAGATCGACATTTTCGGCCGACCGCCTTGATCGCCGATTGTCGAGCCGGCGGTGCGGTGTCAAAGCTCTATCAGGTTGTCGGCCTAAGTGGTACGGTCGACATCCTTGGCACTCTGTCCATGCTCGCTCTGTCCGTGCTCACTCTGTCCATCCTATCGAGTAAGGATGCGCTCGCCGCTACCCCACGATGTTACGCTCCAGCTCTCACCATCGCCGACGCGATTCCCCGGTCGCGCCGATAATGCGACTCGTGGTTATTTCGGGGGCCGCCGCCTTCGTGGTCGGCGGGATGGGGTTCATTTCCTTGTCGGACACGACTGACACATCACCGGTCGTAGCGGGGCCGGTCGTGGCGGGCTCCGCGCCGTCCGGCGCCGCCGTCCGCCCGGACGCGGGCAGGGGGTCTGCCCACGTCGACGACCAGCTGTGGGCGTCGCCGTATCCGGGTCAGGCCTCCCCGTACGCGGTAGGCCCGACAGGTGTCCCGGGTGGTTCCACGGTCGCGGTCAGCGTGCTGACGCCGGGGCAGCCCCCGGAGGCCGGTGGTGGCGTCATCGCGCCGAGTCTGACGGCGGCCGAGCCCGCCGCCGCACCGGCCCAGGGCGGGCCCGCCCCGCTCCCGCCGCGCCTCTCGCGGGCAAGCCCGCTTCCCCCGCGCCCGCCGCGCCCGCGCCGGCGGCGAACGCCCCTGCCGCGGCGTCCACCCCGAAGCCCGCTCCCACGCCGACGCAGCAGCAGGCCGCTCCGCGGCAGAACTCGTGCCCGAGCCTGCTCGGGCTCCTGCGGCTCTGTCTCAACGTGTCGCTGGGCTGATCCTCCGCCGTCCGGGCGGCTGACCCGGACGGCGGAGGATCGACGGGATCACGCTGCGTCCCTCGTGTTGATCATGAGGTCGCGACCGGGGTGGTACGGCCATGCGGGCCGGGTCACAGCCTGCCCGCATGGAAGATCTTTTTGCTTTGGGGCGCACACCCCGTGGGTATGCGGCGAGGCGTCCGGAGGCACCCACTTCGTGTTGACGGGCCGGACGGGCTGACCGCCCGGGCACGGGCGCCGCGGCCGCTGATCGGTGCCGCGGCCATCGGGCTCGCGGTGAAGTTCGCCGCGGACGCGTACCCGTGACGTCGTCCCACCGGTGGCGAGAGAACACCGACGGGGCCGGGCCCGGAGGCCACCGGAGCCCCCCTCGTCGCCGTCTCCCCTCACCACCGGCAGCACCGGCGTCCCTTTCATACTTTTTGAGCTTTAGGTGATCATACGTCGACTATATGTGACTTGTCCGGCTTTTGCCGGGGCTGCCGGCCGCGCGCGGGGGTCCGGCGGAACGTGTTGAGTCTCGTTGCCACGCTCATAGGAAGAGGTTGCGCCGTGGTTGGCCTATTCTGGGACAGGATGACCGGGTGCCGATCCGACGCCAGAGTCCGTCAGGCCGCACGTCGCGACGTGCTCAGCCGATGTTGCCGTTGCCGGTCCGTAACGCCGGCCAGCCGATCAGCAGGCGCGACACGCCTGTGACGGCGACCTGCGGTGGCTGCAGCGCCCAGTGGAGCGACCAGGAGACCACGCACTGCCGGATCTGCCACGCCACCTGGCAGAACGTGCAGGGTTTCGACGCCCACCTGGCGGACTGCCAGCCGGGCCTGGCCACCCGTTCCGGCCGCGGCGGCCGGAGGTAGGCACCTTCTCCCCGCGCAGGACAGCCGCTCGTCGGGGTGGGGCGGTACGGGACGGAAGAACCGGCCGGGCCCCCGGGCGCTGCCCGTCCGCTCCGGGGGCCGTCGGCCGCCGGGCCGGGGGTGTCCGGGACCGGGAGCGCGGCCCGAGCCCTCAGTCCGGGGGGTCGGGAAGAGGGCCGACCCGTTGGGCGCCGATAGCGAAGCCGGCGAGGTCGATGCTGGTGTCCGTCCTGGGGGCGAACGAGCGGTCACCGCCGCCGTACACGACGGAGAACATGAGCCCGCCGATGCGCAGCTTGTCGGAGATACGGGGGTCGTACCCGTGCTCCTTGAAGGCTTCCTTGTTGTTGATCCAGACGACCAGCAGCCCCTGGGAGAAGTCCTCGAAGTTCAGCCGGACCCCCTGCTCGACGCAGATCCACCTGTCGAGCTCCCAGGTCCACGTCTTCTTGCCGGAAATATTGACCGGATGGTCCGGACGCGCGGTGTTGGAATAGACGATGCCCTCGCCCCCCTTTCGCCAGCCGAACCGGCTGGCGAAACCGTTCCGGTCGGTGTCGGAGCGCTCCTCGTTCTCCTTCTTGTAGATGACCCCGTAGAATCCGGGGAGTTTCCCGCCCTTGTTGAAGTCGAAGTCGTGCGGGAATCTCACGTAGTAACGCAGGTACATCTCGTAGGCCGGCCGGCCCTCCATGGCCAGGAAGAGCTGGCTGCCACCGTAGGTGTTCCCGTCGTTGTAGACCTGCCGGTCGACGTCGTCGTTGACCGGGCCGGCCGGCAGCGCCACCCGGGCCAGCCGGGGGAAGCGCGGGTTGTCCGAGGGCAGGATCTGCGTGCGGTCCAGGCCGAACGTTGCCCGCTGCTGTGGGATGAGGCCCTTGCCGAAGAAGTCCGCGGCCCCGTTCGCCAGGGTCGGCGGCGGCCCTGGCGCGGGAGGAGGCGTGGCAGCGCCGGCATCCGGCGGAAGGACCTCGCTGGCCGGGTCGAAGGTGTCGGAGGGCCGGGAACAGCCTGCCGCCGCCATGCCCAGCAGGCCGAGCGCCGACCCGAGCACGGCCCGCCGGGTCCGGGCCGGCCGGCCCGGGAGAACGATCCCGTCATCGGTGGGCCGGGAGGGCCGCGGGCCGGGTACTCCGGGCAGGTACAATCCGTTTCCGTCGTTCATCCACCGACTCCCGCTCGTGCGCCGCTGGGCTGGGGGTGATCTCAAGAATTCTCCGGGTTACGATACACTGTCCGCTCGGAGGCATATCGGTGGGTCACCGTGGCCGTCGGCCGTTGTGGTCCTTTTGGGGCAGGCCTATTAGGTGCCGGGCCCCGATCTTTATCCGGGATCGGGCGAGTGTCGTCGCCCGCGTTTTCCGGCGGAAATCCGGCGCCGTCCCGGCTGGTAATTGTCCGTATCGTTTCGCTTGCCAGGTGGCGGTCCCGGCGCGAACGGCGGCCGGGGCGAACGACGGCGACATGGCGACGGTGTGCTGCTACTTTCCGCGTTGAACGCAGTGCGGCCGGGGCCCGGGTGGCGCACCCGCTGCCGACCGGTCGATGACGGTCGTGGGCAGGGACGACAGCCATGGACGGGGACGGACAGGGACGGGCGGGGACAGGCGGGAGTGGGCGGGGGACGGGCGGACGCCCGGGGACCGCTGATCGCGGGAGAGCGGGTATGACGGTTTGCGGGCTGCTGCGCCTGGACGGTGCCCCGGTGCGGCGTTCGGTCCTCACGGCGATGCTCGCCTCGTCGTCGCTGGGCCTGCCGCCGGCACGGGGTGTGCACCTCGACGGGCCGTTCGGCGTGGTGACGGCCTCGGGGCCCGCCGGTGACCCGACACCGCCGATCGCGGTGGACGCGGAGGGGCTGGTCGTCGTCCTCGACGGCCGCCCCGGACGACGGCGCCGGGGCGGGAACGGCCCGGTAGCGCCGCGCGGCAGTGCGCCAGCCGGCCTCCATGCCCAACCGTCGGTTGCTGTGCCGCCAGGCCTGCCCGCGCGGCCGCCGGCCGGCGTACGGGATGGTCTGCCGGCGCAGCCGCCGGCCGGCGTACGGGATGGTCGGCCCGCCGCTCTTGCCGGTGCGGGCTGTACCGACGCCTGCCTGCTCGCGGCCGCCTACCGCAGGGACGGGGAACGCTGTCTCGGGCCGCTGGGCGGGGACTGGGTCGCGCTGATCTGGGAGCCGGACCGTCGGCGGCTTGTCTGCGCCCGTGCCGGCGATCCGGGGCAGGAACTGCTCACCTGGTCGGACGGGCGCGTTTTCGCGTTCGGGACGGAACCGGCGCAGCTCCGTGCCGCGGGGATGCCGGTGCTGCCGGTGA
>NZ_CEVIVD010000046.1:14194-31416 GCF_982290655.1 Protofrankia sp. CiP1_Cm_nod3 | reverse complement strand
GGTGATCCGTCGACTTGTCAGGGACGGCCGAGCGCGTGGTACGTCCAGCCCGCGGCGCGCCACTGGGCGGGGTTGAGGGTGTTGCGGCCGTCGATGACGGTGCGGGCCGCGACGACCGCGGTCAGGGCGTTCGGGTCGAGCTCACGGAATTCAGTCCATTCTGTGAGATGGAGCACAATATGCGCCCCGGTCGCGGCGTCGACAGCGTTGTCGGCGTAGATGAGCTCCGGGTAGGCCCGCCGGGCGTTCGGGATGGCGGCCGGGTCGTAGACGGCGACCGTGGCGCCGGCCTTGCGCAGGGTGTCGGCCACCGCGAGGGCGGGGGAGTCCCGGATGTCGTCGGAGTTGGGTTTGAACGCCGCGCCGAGCACGGCGATCACCTTCCCGGTGACGTCGCCGCCGAGCGCCTCGGTGGCGAGGGTGACGGTGCGGTCGCGGCGCCGCAGGTTGATGGCGTCCACCTCGGCCAGGAAGGCCACGGCCTGGCCGGCGCCGAGCTCGGTCGCGCGGGCCTGGAAGGCGCGGATGTCCTTGGGCAGGCAGCCGCCGCCGAAGCCGAGGCCGGCCTGTAGGAAGCGGCCGCCGATCCGGGTGTCGTACGAGATGGCCTTGGACAGGTGGGTGACGTCGGCCCCGGTGGCCTCGCAGACCTCGGCCATGGCGTTGATGAAGGAGATCTTGGTGGCGAGGAAGGCGTTCGCGGCCACCTTGACCAGCTCCGCGGTGGGGTAGTCGACGGTGACGACGGGCGTGCCGGCGGCGATCACTGCCGCGTAGACGCGGTGCAGCGTCGCCTCGGCGCTGCCGCCGGGCGCGACGCCGAACACGAGCCGGTCGGGGCGCAGGGTGTCGTCGACGGCGAAGCCCTCCCGCAGGAACTCCGGGTTCCAGGCGAGCTCGGCCTCGGGCGCCTGCTCGGCCAGCCAGGCGGCGAGGCGGGCCGCTGTCCCGGCCGGGACCGTGGACTTGCCCACGACCAGCGAGCCCGGCCGCAGCCCACCGGCGATCAGCCCGCTGACCGCGGCGTCGACGTAGCGCATGTCCGCGGAGTTCGACTCGGGGTGCTGGGGCGTCCCGACGCAGACAAAGTGGACGTCCGCCGCGCCGGCGGCGTCCGCCAGCGACGTCGTGAAGGACAGGCGGCCGGACTCCAGGTTCTTGCGGAGCAGCTCCTCCAGCCCGGGCTCGAAGAAGGGCACCTCGCCGGCGGTCAGTCGTTCGATCTTGACCGGGTCGACGTCGACGCCGATGACCTCGAAGCCCAGCTCGGCCATGCAGACCGCGTGTGTAGCGCCCAGGTAGCCGGTTCCAATGACAGAAATTCTCAATGGATCAACAACGGTTGTTGTTCCCATGTGGTTTGTCAACTCCCAGTTGGCGGTAATCTGACTATGGGCGTTGCGTATTCGACATGATCCGTTAACGTTCGTCGGCGCCCGGAGTCATGCGATGCGAAGAAGGGGCATTATGCACGTGCCTCGTAGTCGCAGAGTAAATCCGTCGGGGCCGCGTTATTTCTTGTGACAGGGTAAGTGCGTTCTGTAGCTACCGACACCCCGGGGTGCGTGCGATTCACGTCACACTGCTAACCTCCGGTGCACTGCCATCGGGAGTAGGGTCCTATGCGCCTTCGCGTCCGACGGCCAAGTCTTTGGCCGATATGAGAGGGAGGGCCGCCGGGCCGCTACTTTTCAGGTGGGTCTTTACGGTAACCCCTCGGAGGGAAAACGCCAGGCAATGGACGCGCTCAGTACCGTGATCGACCGCGTCGGATCATACTGGGGACTTGTTCCCCTGGGGATCGCGGGAGTGATCTCGTGGTCGGTGTGGTTGTTCCGACGTGTATTGTCATCTCGTTACAAGCCGATCAACAACAAGTTCCGGACATCCACATCCGTCGTCGTCCCCTCTTTCCGTGAGGACCCGGATGTCATAGAGCGCTGCCTGCAGACATGGCTGGCGCAGAACCCCGACGAGCTCATCATCGTCCCGGACGTCGAGGACACCGAGCTCATCAGCCGGCTGCGCAGGCACGCGCGAGAGCACCGCAACCTCCGCGTGCTTCCCTTCGTGCACGAGGGGAAGCGTTCCGCTCTCGGTGTGGGCATCAAGGCCGCCACCAAGGAGGTCGTGGTCCTCTGCGACTCCGACACGGCCTGGGAGCCGGGCCTGCTCGCCGCCGTCCAGATGCCGTTCGTCGATCCCAAGGTCGGCGGGGTCGGCACCCGGCAGAGCGTCTACAACGCGCGGACCAGCGTCTGGCGCCGGGTGGCCAACTGGCTGGTCGACATCCGTTACCTCGACTACGTGCCGGCGCAGGGCCGGGCGGGCGCGGTCGCCTGCCTGTCCGGGCGGACGGCGGCCTACCGCCGGTCCGCGATCCTGCCGGTGCTGCACAACCTGGAGAACGAGTTCTTCCTGGGCAGGCGGTGCATCGCCGGGGACGACGGGCGGCTGACCTGGCTCACCCTCGCGTCCGGCTACAAGACCGTGCACCAGGACACGGCCCGGGCCATATCGATGTTCCCCGACTCGCTGAAGGCGTTCATCAAGCAGCGGGTGCGGTGGAGCCGCAACTCCTACCGCTGCTACCTGACCGCGATCTACAAGGGCTGGCTGTGGCGGCAGCCGCTGATCTGCCAGATCAGCGTTCTCCAGATCCTGCTCACGCCGGTCACCATGGGGGTGGCCATGACCTATCTGGGGTTCTGGATGGTCCGGCCGCAGGCGAACGCCCCCCTCATCGCGGTCGCGTGGCTGCTGGGCGGACGCGCCGTGCGCGGGCTGTCGCACCTGCGGGAGCAGCCCCGCGACATCTTCATCCTGCCGGTGGTGGTCGTGATGATCGTTATCGTTGCCCTGCCCATCAAGACCTGGGCATTCATAACGATGAACAAGCAGGGCTGGCTGACCCGGCGCGCCGACCTGATAGGCGGCGAGGGGCAGTCGGACGCCTCCGTTCGGGTGAGCCAATAATGATCGGAGTTTCATGATCATCCCGACGCTCGGGCCCGCTGTCCGCCGTGGGCTGTCGTCCGTCGCCAGGCCGTCGCCCGTCGCCAGGCCGTCGCCCGGCCGCCGGCGACGGGCGCGGGCCCGCCTCCTCGCCGGCGGCGTCTGCGCGGGCGCGCTGCTCGGCGGCCTCCCCGTCCTGGTGGGCACGGCCGGCCCCGCGCTGGCCGCGCCACCACCGCCGCTGCCCCCGGTCACCTCGGCGGACGCCAAGAAGCAGGCCCTGCTCGTCGACGCCGAGGACATCCGCCTGCGGTCGACGTTCGAGAAGTTCGGGGTGCTGCGGGCGCCTGCCATGGTGCAGACCCAGGGCAGCCTGCCCACCCTGCTGCTGCCGGCCCGGCAGGCTCCCTACACGGTCGAGGAGGTCGCCGCCGCCGGCGGCATGCGCCGTGAGGTCGACGGCGCCACCCTCGTGCTGGCCAACATCGTGGTGGGGCCGGACGCCCGGCTGGTCATCGACCAGCGGGCCGGGTCGCTGCGGCTCGCCAGCAGCCCGGCGGGCTTCGTCGGGCTCACCAGCTGGCGTGGGGCCATCGAGATCAACGGTAACGCGCAGCAGCCGCTGAACATCGTCGGCTGGGACATCAAGGAGCTCAAGCCCGACGCCAACACGGTGGACGGGCGCGCCTACATCCGCACGATGGGTGGCGAACTGGTCGTGCGCAACGTCCGGGCGTCCAACCTGGGCTTCTGGAACGGCCGCACCGGCGGCGTGGCCTGGACGGGCAGCAAGGGCGAGCCCAGCACCGGTGGCGCGGCCAACTCCACGTTCGTCAACAACGTCTGGGGTGCCTACATCTCCGGTAGCGAGGGCATCCAGATGATCAACGTGCGGCTGGAGGGCAACGACCGGGCCGGCCTGGCGATCCACCGGGACGCGGTCAGCACCCTCATCTCCGGCAGCACCTCCACCGGCAACCACGGCGACGGCATCACCATCGACCGCGCCTCCGGCTCCCGGGTCATGCGCAGCACCATCACGGACAACAGCGGTGACGGGATCACCCTGGACGGCCGCGGTATCGGCATCGTCGCCACCGCCACCGGCGTCCAGATCAACCAGATCAAGGGAACCGTCATCGAGGCGAACACGCTGAGCGGCAACGGGCGCTACGGCGTCCGGGTCCTCGGCGGTGAGGACACCGTCGTGCGCGGCAACAAGGTGTCCGGCAGCCAGGTGGGCGTCGTGGTCAAGAGCGGCGCGAACGGCACCCAGATCCTCGACAACACCGTCGGGGGCGTGGTCGACTCCGCCCTGCAGATCGGCCCGGACGCCAAGCGGACGGCCATCACCACCAACACGCTCGCCGACGGGCGGATGGGGATCATCACCCAGGACGCCGCGACGAACATCATCAGTCGTAACAGGATATCCGGCTCGACCGAGTTCGCGGTGACCGTACGTGGCCAGTCCGACGGCACGACCGTGGGCAACAACACGTTGGCCGGCCGCGGCTGGCGGGCCGTCGACATCCGCAAGGCCGTCGGGATCACCGCCGCGGCCGTGAAGAGCAACGACACGTCGAAGTGGATTCCCCGGCTCGAGCGCCCGTGGTACGTGATCTTTGAACGGCACCCGGCCCTGTTCGTCTGGTCGTTCATGGCGCTGCTGCCGATTCTCGGCTGGCGCACCGGCCGGCGCTGGCGCAGGCGCGCGACCAAGGAGCACCCCTACCCCGAATCCGATCTGCTGGTACGGCGCATGACCACCGCGTCCGCCGTGTCGGCCGTGTCGGCCGTGCCGGCCAGCCCGCAGCCGGTCCCGGCCGGTCTGCAGCCGGCCGTCGGCGCGGCCGGGCTGCAGGCCGCCGTCGACCGGCTGGAGCTGGTCGAGGCGACCGAGGTGATCTCCATGCCCCCGCGCCCCAGGGATCCTGGACGGACGCCGTTGGTACCCGGCCAGGGCGCCCATCGAACGACCACCTACCGCGGTGCCGCGGCGCAGGAGCACCCGCCGGCACCCCAGCCGCGGTACGGCGACCAGCCCTGGCCCGCCGCGTCCGCCCCGTCGCCCGGCCCCGCCGGCCGGCGGGCGGGGCCAGGCGGCCCCGACAGGGCGTTCGGCGGGAACGACCACGACCGCGACGGCGCCCGGGTCAACCAGGACGACAACCCGACCATGGATGGCCTGCGCTACCTGCGCGACCATGCGGCGCGGTATCCCGACGGCTCCTTCGACCGGTTCGCCGGGGGGAACGACGGCGCTTTCCGTGGCGACGGGCCTGCCGGCGCCTCCGCGTCCCAGGGGTATCCGCAGCCCTGGAACGACCAGCTGCCAGACGATCGTTTTTATGAGGACGGCCCGGAGGCGGACGACGTCACGGTCAATGGCGACCGCGAAGGTGCCGCGGTGGTGAAATACGACACCGTCGGATCGCGGGCGATGGTTTCCTACAATGGAAAAGACCGCGACCGTTACAGCAGGAGGGATCCACTGTGACGATCCCTCCCGGGGGGGTCCCCGCCGTGGCGGCCGGCCCCCCGGCAGGGCCGCCCCCCCGGGGCATCCGCAGGTGCCGGAGACTGTGCGTGGCGGCGGCGGTGCTCGCGTGCGCGGTGACGCTCGCCGCCTGCCAGGGGGGCACGAAGACGGCGAAGCCGCAGGCGCCGCCGGCCACCGCCGGCTCCGGAGCCTCAGCGGCCTCCCCGCAGGCGTCCGCCGCCGGGGCCGGGCCGGCCGTCACCCAGGGCGGCGGGCCTCAGCCCGGCGGCCAGGAGGTGGCCTGTCCGGCGGGTGAGCCTACGGTCCGTAATCCCGGTGATCTCAAGGTGGCGCTGGCGTCGGCGAAGCCCGGCGCGGTCATCCGGCTGGCCGACGGTACGTACGCCGGTGGCTTCACCATCGCCAGGTCGGGCACGGCGGCACAGCCGATCTGGCTGTGCGGCTCGCGCGGCGCCGTGCTGGACGGCCAGGACGACACCGACTACATCCTGCACATCGACCATGCCTCCTATGTCCGCCTGTCGGGCTTCAGCGTCCGTAACGGCAAGAAGGGCGTGATGGCGGATGGCGTCCAGCACGGCATCATCGCCGGGCTCAGCGTGAGCGCCATCGGGGACGAGGCCATCCACCTGCGTTCCTTCAGCTCGGACAACCTGGTGACCGGAAACGTCATCCGGAATACCGGGAACCGCTCGGAGAAGTTCGGCGAGGGCATCTATGTCGGCAGCGCCAGCAGCAACTGGTGCAAGTACTCGGACTGCCGCCCGGACAACAGCGACCGGAACTCGGTCATCGGGAACGACATCGCCGGCACGACGGCGGAGAACATCGATATCAAGGAAGGCACGACCGGCGGCATCATCTCCGGGAACACCCTGTCCGCCGACCGGCTGACCGAGGCCGACTCGTGGATCGACCTCAAGGGCAACGGGTGGACCGTCGTGGACAACACCGGCCAGGGCGGCGGGAACATCAAGGACGGTATCCAGACCCACGTCGAGTCCGACGGTTGGGGGCGGCGGAACATCATCCGGAACAATGCGCTCACGGTGAACGGCGGAGGCTTCGGCGTTTACATCCACGATGGCGACAGGACCCAGAACGTGGTCGGTTGCGACAACAGGGTCCAGGGCGCGAGCCGGGGCTTTTCCAACGTCAAGTGCTCTTAGGCCGTGGTATTTCCGCCGCCGGGCGGACGGCAGCGCTGGCTGTTGACGCCGCATGCCGTCGCGTCCGACGTCCGTAGTGATTATATTGTAGTTATGTTGTGAATGTCTTCACGGGGTGTGAGAAGCCCGCTGGCGTTCGAGCACCGTACGGGTGACCCGGCGCTCCGCCACGAACGACAGGAAGGGGATCGTGCCGGCCAGCATGACCAGCAGGGTCGGTCCGGTACGCAGCCGGCACCGGGACGACAGGTCCGCCGTCAGGGCGAGATAGACCATGAACAGGAACCCGTGGATGGGGCCGACGGCCTCGGCGAGCGTCGGGGCGTCCGCCAGGTACTTCAGCGGCACACCCACCAGCACGAGCGTGATCAGCCCCACGCCGACGAGATAGGCGATCACCCGGAAGCGCAGCAGCGCACGACGGACCGCGCGCTCGCTGGAACGCCCGGAGCCCGAGGCGGAACCGGCGCTGGCGCCGGTCGCCGCCGGTCCCGCCGTCCCAGGGCCCGCCGCGGGCCGCGGCCCCGGAGCCGCCCTGCCGGAGTCCTCCCTGGTGGGCGGTGTCACCGGGTCCCCGACCCGGATGGCGTGTCCCGCTTGTAGAGCGAGGCGAGATAGCGGTTGTACGCTTCCAACTCCTCGTCATCCTCCTCATCGTCGCCGGAGCCACTGCTGGGCGGACCGTCAGCGCCAGGCCCGCCCGGCCCGCGGTGTTCGTTCCATGGTTGTGCGTCCGTACCGGGACGGGCCGCTTCCTCGGCCGCGGGAGCCGGCTTCGCCGGTCCGGGGCGAAGTTCCTCGCGCACCATCTGCGACCAGCCGAAGATCACGGCCATGGCGAAGATCGGCCATTCCACGCCGTAGAAGAGGTTCTGCAGGGTTCCGCGGCTGGACTGCCCCTTCTCCCACTGCCACCACCCGAGCCTGGCGAACAGGCCGATCATGAAGAGGGCGAGCGCGTGCCGCAGGATCCAGGAGGGTGAGAAGAGGATTCGGCGCACGTCTGCGACGCTACATCCGTTCGTGCCCGACGCGGGGCTGTCGGACGGGTTGACAAGTACGGCTCGCCCGCCCCGGCTGGGGGGGGTTAGCGGGGAACGGGCGAGCCGGAACGTTCGGAAACAGCGCTTTGGCCAGCCGAAAGATCATCGGTTCTGAGCGCAGCGGAGCTGTCCGCACGTTCATATGTCCAGTCGCTCGGGAGCCCGGCGGGGTTGCCGCGTCCAGAACATTTTTTCAACGTCGCGAACGGCTCACCGGTAGCCGGAGAGGACGGCGGCGGCAAGCGAGACCTGCCCCGCGGGCCCCGCCTGAGCCTGCGGGGCCCGTAGCGGCCTGCCGCCGCCGGGGCCACCCCGCCCGTCCGCGTCACGCCGTTCGTTCTGATCATCACGGTCATCCGGGTAATCGGGGTCGCCCGGGTCGCCCGGGTCGCCCGGGTCGCCGGAACCGGGCTCTGCCCGGGCGGACACCTCGACGTTCAAAGTGCGCCCGCCCGCACCCGGACCGAAGTCGATCTCGACGACCGAGCCCGTCCATCTGCTCGAACGGCCCGCCGGCACGACGACGGACGAGACATCCTGCCCGTCGATGTCGGCCCGCACCACGCCCTGTCCCCCCAGCGTGCCCAGGTACAGGCTCAGACGGCCGGCCTGGCCGCCTGTCGGGACGGCAAGCCGGAACCTGCCGGAGCCCCGCAGCGCCAGGGCGTCGGCATGGTTGCGGCCCGTCTGCTGCGGGCTGCCCGCGCTCCAGTCGAACCGGGCGGGACCAGGGACCACCGTCGGGATGTCGCCGGACACGTTGATCCGGCCGATGACCGGCTGTGCCAGATTCGCGCGTACCCGCTCGGCGGATCTGCCCGCGCCGTTCCCGTAGAGGACCCAGTCCTGGACGTCCGCGCCCGGCAGGACGATCCGTTCCGGGGCTGTTGGGCCGACGCTGAGCCGGACCCGCGGCGCCTCGCCCGCGGGTGTCTGGGCCGGCGGGGGCGCGGCCGCCGGGCCGGGCGTGGTCTGCTCCGTCGGCCCGCTCGACGCGGGCTGCCGCGAGGAGGCGGGCAGGGGCGGGACGGCCCCGGTCGCGGCGGCGGCCGGTGGCACCGGAAGCGCCGTGGCCGACACAGAATGATCATTATCGTGCGACGGGACCGTCCGGATACCGGTCAGCGTGATCGCCACGACGCCGAGCACGCCGGCGACGGCACCCAGGACGATCATCCTGGACCGGGGGGAGACAACCGGCGGCATCCCCGGCCCTCTCCCTCGCGGGACCGCCCTTCCCAGGCTCCGTCGCCGCCGCCGGTCACGAGGGGGCCGGGGCGGGCTTCCGGGACGACGGCCGGCAGCGTGGGCCAGCGGCGGGTGGGTCTCGTGGCCCGGCCCGATGACGCGTCCACGGATCCGTGCGCTGTCCGGCTCGTGCGCGTCCGCCGCCTGCGTGAGCGCCTCGGACAGCCACGGCCCCGGTTCCACCCGGGTGTGTCCGCGGTGGCGGCGGCCGGCGCCACCGCGGCCGCCCGTCACGTCGCCTCCCCGCCCCGCAGCCGCGCCCGCGGGTCGACGTCGTGCCGTCGGCGCGGCAGCCCCTTGCGCGCCTCGGGATGCTTCCTGCCCGGCCGGGCCACGGGATCCGTCACCGACGCGGCCTGCGGCCCCCGGGCGCTGTCGCGTGTGCTGTCGCGCGTGCCCGCCAGCAGGATGCGCTCCAGCTCACCGGCGCCCTTGGAGGTCTGGCTCTTGACCGTGCCGACGGAGATCCCCAGGGTGCGGGCGGTCTCGTCCTCGGAGAGGTCGAAGGCGTACCGGAGCACCAGGCACTCCCGTTTGCCGGTCGACAGCGACATCAACGCCGTCCGGACGTCGACGACCGCCGGCACGTCGGTGTCGGTGCTGCGGGTCTCGGCCAGGCCGCCGAGGATGCCGAGGCCGTGCCGCTCACGTATGATCTTCCGTAGCCGGCTCGCCGCCATGTTCGCGACGGTACGTCTGAGGTAGGCCAGCGGGCTGTCGGCCTGACGGACGCTGTCCCAGCGCCGCCAGGCGGCGGTGAACGCGTCGGCGGTGATGTCGTCGGCGGCATCATGGTCGTTGGTCAGCAGATAGGCGAGCCGGGACAGCTGGCGATGATGCCGCTCGAAGAAGGCGTGGAACTCCGCGGCCGGGCCACCGTGATCGCCGAGGCGTTCATGGTCATCGTGGTCGCTGTGGAGGCCATCGGGTGCCACGGGGTCATTCGGTACGGCGAAGGTGCCCGCGGTACTGTCCGCTTCGGTGGTGTCCCCGTCCCGTTCCAACCGGCGCGCTCCTGAAGCTCGTCCGACAGGCGATGCGCCACACGTGTGGATCTCGCCCGATGGCAGGATGCGAGAAGTATGTCCGGCGCGCAGCCTATGGGCCGCGGCGGGTCCGTACAATTCGGTCATCGTCATGATTTGGTCATCATTCGGACGAAGCCGGGTGATTCGCCCGGTCAGCCGGCTGGTCAGCCGGCCGGTCAGCCGGCCGGGCTCGTCGCCAGGGCCGCGCGGCCGACGCCGGTGATGTTTCCGCGGAGCGCCGGTCGGGGTATGCCGGCGCATATGGGTGCTTCGCATGAAGCCGTTGTGGCTCGCCGGGACGTCCGGGCACGCCGGCCTGCCCCGCCGCCTCCGCTTGACCCGGATGCTCCGGTCCCGGACGATCCCGCTCCGCTGCTCCCCAGCACGCCTGACCTGCCGCCCGCCCCACACGAGCCCTCCCCTCGCACCGAACCCACCCCAAGTGAGCCCGAGCCCGAGCCTGTCTGATCCGTGCCCGGGCCGCCCGGAGATCATCAGGTGTCACCCGATGAGTGTCCGGGCTCCGTCGGACCGGCTGACCGGCACAGGAGGGGATCATGCTGCTGCCGGTCCGGGCCGGCGGCGTTCCGCACCAGCCGGCCGGCGGGCGATGACGCCCCATGCCGGAGCCGCTGCCGTCGTTCAGACAGGCCGCCGCGGACCGCGGTTCCCTTTCACGCGTCTGACGCGGTCTTCACACATCTGACATGGTCGCGCGGGTTTTTTCCGAGTCGTTCGCGTTCTTCCTGCACCCTCCTGGGAGTGCTCGTCATCCGGCCATTCACACGCCGGGACGCCAGGGCGCGGCGCAGGGAAGAGTCATCGTTGTCACAATAACCACCATATGACAACTACCGTATGACACCGTTAGCTGGACATGACGTAGGCGGATCAGTCGGCGACCATCAGTCGGCAACCAGCGGTGCGGGCGCGCGGGAGTGCGGCTGGCGGGTACGCCGCGTCGTCACCAGCCCGCCGGATAGCCGGTGACAGAGCGAGAGGACCAGCAATCGATGATGGCCTGTCGAAACGGTGGCTCCGTGTCAATCCCAGGATCTCGTGGACGGGTGGGATGCGCGCTTCTCGTGGCGCTTTCCATAGCTGGCTGTGGCTCCCAGGCCGCCACCATCACGGCGTCCGGCGGCGCCCCCGTCGGAACCGTCCCTGCCGTCGCCGCGGTGCCCGCCATCCTGCCTCCTGTCACCTCGCCTGCCCCCACCGCGGCGTCCGTCATCGTTCCTTTAGCCATTCCGGCCGCGGCCAGAGCCATTTCGCAGCCTGTGCCGTTGGCCGCGGTCGACGGCACACGGTTTGAAGCCTGTGCGGACGGCACCTGCGAGGTGTCCGTGTACGGGCCGGTCGACATCGCGGTGGGTCCCGACGTTCTTTCCGTGACCAAGATAGGCCCCGACGGGCTCGACTTCGCGCTGAGCCTGGCGGGCGGCGGGCGGGCGTCCGGCACTCTCAGAAGCACCTGCGGCACCACTTTCACGCTGCTCCGCGGCGGTGGCTCCCGCGGCGGATTCTGTGCTCCCGGCAAGGTGCAGGGGCCGCCGGTTCCGGAACCCGGGGCGGTTTCGATCCAGCTGGCCGGACGGTCTTCCGACGGGTCCGCCGTACTGCGGCTGGTCTCGGGTTAGTTTCCGATCTCCCGCATGACGATTTCCGCCGCCGTGAACGCTCGATGGCGGATCGTCCACGACCGGCCCCCGGCCGGAGGAATTCTTCCGAGCCATTGGCCGGCTCGTGATTCCGGTCCCGGATGGTCCGGTGCGTGACGCCGTCCCGTCCGTATCGGACGTGCCGGGAGCTCGTGGAACGGCGGGCCACCGTGAGCCGTCCGGATTTCCTCAGCGGGGTTCCGCGATCCGGGTATGACCATGTTGCCGGGGCCGGTGGTTCCCGGGCGGCTCCCGGCCTGGTCCGGGAAACCGCCGGGTTTCGGTGGGTCGCCTTCCCGTCGAGGGACGCCTGCGCCGGCGGCCGGTTGATGATCGTGGATGCGGGTGGGCGCGGTGCGCGGCCGTCCACGCCGGGTGGCGGGGCCGCCCCATGGCGTGGACGGCGGATGTGCCGTGCGCGGGTGGGCGAGCGCGGATACGGTGGGCTGGTGCGCGCGGTGACGGTGGCGTCTTTCGGTGCTCCCGAGGTCATGTCCTGGGCGGAGGTGGACGACCTCGCCCCGCCTGGCCCGGGTGAGATCGCCATCGACGTGGTCGCCTCCGCGGTCAACCGCGCCGACCTGCTGCAACGCCAGGGCTTCTACCCACCGCCGCCGGGCGCGTCCGCCGTGCTGGGGCTGGAGTGCTCCGGCCGGGTCGCCGCGGTCGGCGCCGGGGTGGCCGGGTGGCAGCCGGGGGACGAGGTCTGCGCCCTGCTCGCCGGCGGCGGGTACGCGACGAGGGTCAACGTCCCCGCCGGCCACGTGCTCCCGGTGCCGGCTGGTGTCTCGCTGCTCGAGGCCGCCGGGCTGCCCGAGGTCGCGGCCACGGTCTGCTCGACGGTGTTCGGGGTGGCCGGTCTGCGCGACGGCGAGGTGTTCCTGGTGCACGGCGGGGCGTCCGGGATCGGGACGTTCGCGATCCAGGCGGTGCGGGCGCTGCGGCCGTCGGCGACGATCGCGACCACCGCGGGCAGCCCGGCGAAGCTGGCGCGCGTCCGCGAGCTCGGGGCCGATCTCGCCATCTCCTACCGGGACGAGGACTTCGTCGACCGGGTGCGGGAGGCCACCGGCGGCCGGGGCGCGGACGTGATCCTCGACAACATGGGCGGGTCCTACCTGGCACGCAACGTCGAGGCGCTGGCCGTCGAGGGGCGCATCGTCGTCATCGGGTTGCAGGGCGGGCGCAAGGGCGAGCTGAACCTGGCGGCGCTGCTGGCCAAGCGGGGGAGCGTCCACGCGCTGTCCCTGCGGGCCCGGCCGGACGAGCAGAAGGCCGCGATCGTGGCGGACGTCCGCGAGCGGGTCTGGCCGGCGGTCGAGGCCGGGGCGATCCGTCCGGTGATCGACCAGGTGCTGCCGATCGAGAAGGTCGCCGACGCGCACCGGCGCGTCGAGGAGTTCGGCCATGTGGGCAAGGTCCTGCTCGCCGTGGACGCCCCGTAGCCTCGTGGGCCTCCGGTAGCCGTGGGCCTCCCGTAACGCGCTGACCGTGACCCGCTGGCCGCGGGAAGCGGAGCTGGCGGCGGATAGTGATGTGGGTGGTCGTCCGTTGCTGACGGTGCCCAGTCGCGGACTCGTTTCCGTCCTGGCCGCATACCTGTCGGACCGACCAGGCAGGATGGGTGTATGGCAGATCAACCGGACCCACGGGTCGTGGTCGTCGGACCGGACGGAACGCTGGACGAGGGCATCGTGACCGCCCGCTCGCGGGTCGTGGCCGCCCAGACCGGTGGTGACCCGGCCGCGTCGCCCACGGCCGAAGACGACAATGATCACGCGAGCGCGCTCATGGAGATGGTTCCCCAGCCGGACAAGGTGATGCGGATCGGCTCGATGATCAAGCAGTTGCTGGAGGAGGTACGGGCGGCACCGCTGGACGAGGCGAGCAGGGTGCGTCTCCGGGAGATCCACCGTAACGCGATCACCGAGCTCTTCGACGGGCTCGCCCCGGAGCTGGCCGAGGAGCTCGGCCGGCTCACGCTCCCCTTCAACGACTCCCAGACCCCCAGCGACGCCGAGCTGCGGATCGCTCAGGCGCAGCTCGTCGGGTGGCTGGAAGGCCTCTTCCACGGCATCCAGACGGCGCTGCTCGCCCAGCAGATGGCCGCCCGGGCCCAGCTGGAGGAGATGCGCCGGCGGGCCCTGCCCAGTGCCCCCCAGCAGGGGGAGCAGTTCGGCCGCGGCGCCTACCTCTGATGAGTTCGTGGGCCTCTGATGAACTCTGATGAACTCGTGGGCGGCCTGCGCGCCGCCGGCTCCGGCGGCGTGGGGTGGCCGGCACGGGCCGCACGGCGGTGTGCGGCGCCACGCGGGCGCCACGTCAGAACGGCGGGAACAGAAACCCTGGAACACCGGTCACAGGCAGTCATACGCATACATCCTGTGCTGTGCATGAAAGTGAGGGCGGGAACGGCTGTCGGGGCGGCCGCCTGTTCCCTCACTTTCATGACGTGTCAGCATCCGGTCATGCATTTTTGACCGTCTGGGACGGGCCGTGTTACCTGACCGGCGCCCCAGACGCGCGGGCGTCAGCTCGCCGGGCTGACCGAGCTCATGTTGAAGTCCGGGACGCGCAGGGCCGGCATCCGGGCGAGGGTGAACCAGTCCCCCCACTCGCGGGGAAGCGTCCGTACCGTCGCCCCGACCTCGGTGAGCCGGCCCAGCAGGTCCACCGGGCTCTCGTTGAACCGGAAGTTGTTGACCGCCCCGACGACCTCGCCGTCCTCCACCAGGTAGACGCCGTCGCGGGTGAGGCCGGTGAGCAGGAGGAGCTGCGGGTCGACCTCGCGGATGTACCACAGGCAGGTCAGCAGCAGCCCCCGCGAGGTGTTCGCGATCAGCTCGTCGAGGGACGCCGTCCCGCCGCCGTCGAGGGTCAGGTTGTCGATGAACGGGGCCGCCGCCACCTTGCCGCCGTTCCCGTCGCCGCGGGCGGTGGCGTCACGTGCCGAGGCGCGGGTGTGGATCAGCGTGGCCAGCCTGCCATCCACGATCCAGTCGGTGCGCCGCAGCGGCAGCCCGTTGTCGAACACGCTCGACGTCGCCGACGACGCCCCGGCGATCACGAACGGGGTCGCCGGCAGCTCCGGGTCCAGCGGGTCGCTGAACAGGTGCAGCCCGGCCGGGCCCAGGGTCTCGCCGATCCGGGTGCTGCCGCCGGCCCGGCTGAACACGGTGCGTCCCTCGGCGGCGTCCCGGCCGGCGGCCGACCAGTAGGTGTAGGTCAGCAGGTCGGCGACGGCCGACGGCGGCAGCAGCGTCTCGTAGCGGCCCGCGGGCAGCTCCACCGAGCGGGCGCTCCAGGCCAGGCGCTCGCGGAGCAGCGCGTGGGTGGCGGGCACGGAGACATCGGTGAAGTCGTGGGTGGACTGGCCGTGCCACACCGAGCCGGCCGGGGTGGTGCTCTTGGCGTTCCACTCCACCGACCCGGTCGGCTGGCTGTGCCGCAGCCGCAGGCCCGCGGAGGTGCCCAGCCAGGTGGTGGTCAGCCCGTGCTCGGCGAAACCGAACAGGCGCTGCCCGTCCGCCCGCGCCGCGGCGAACGCCTCGCCGAGCTCCCGGGCGAACCCGGTGAACACGCCCGTGCTGGTGCGCTGCGCGGGGTCGGTGAAGGTGGCCTCCGCGACGGCCTCGGCGGCGGCCACCGCGGTCTCGCCCGGGGAGTGCGGCACGCCGACGCCGGCGCCCGGGCCGAGCAGGCCGGCGTAGTCGTCGGCGTCCTCGGCCTCCCGGGCGTCCGCCTCGGACAGGCGCAGCAGCTTCTCCAGATCGTCACTGTCGGTGACGTTACTGGCCGAGCGGACGCCGAACGCCTGGCCCACCACGCTGATCACGGTGACGGACCGGTCGCGGGCCGCGCCGTTGGTTGTCAGGGTGTTGTTCGCCCAGCGCAGGTTCACCGTGCTCGACTCGCCGGCGATCACCACGCACCCGTCGGCTCGCGACGACTCCAGGGCCCGTTCGACGATCTCGTGGGACTGTGTGGTCACCGGCCTGCCTCCCGCTGGGTGTTGAGGATGTTGACGTTCCGGAACAGCGCCGAGGGGCAGCCGTGGCTGACCGCCGCGACCTGCCCGGGCTGGCCCTTGCCGCAGTTGAACGCCCCACCGAGAACGTAGGTCGCCTCGCCGCCGACGGCCTCGAGCGAGCCCCAGAAGTCGGTGGTGGTCGCCTGGTAGGCGACGTCGCGCAGCTGCCCGACGATCCGGCCGTCACGGATCTCGTAGAACCGCTGGCCGGTGAACTGGAAGTTGTACCGCTGCATGTCGATCGACCAGCTCCTGTCGCCGACGACGTAGATCCCCCGGTCCACCCGGGAGATCAGCTCCTCGGTGGACGGCCCGCCCGGCGCGGGCCGCAGCGAGACGTTCGCCATCCGCTGGATCGGCACGTGCCCGGGGGAGTCCGCGAACGCGCAGCCGTTGGACCGCCCGGTGCCCAGGGCGGCGGCGTTCTGCGCGGCCATCCGGCGGTCGAGCTGGTAGCCGACCAGGGTGCCGCCGCGGACGATGTCCCACTGCCCGGCCTGGACGCCCTCGTCGTCGTAGCCGATGGTCGCCAGGCCGTGAGGGGCCGTGCGGTCCCCGGTGACGTGCATGGCGGGGGAACCGTAGCGCAGCGTGCCGATCCTGTCGAGGGTGGCGAAGGAGGTCCCGGCGTAGGCGGCCTCGTAGCCCAGCGCCCGGTCGAGCTCGGTGGCGTGCCCGATCGACTCGTGGATCGTCAGCCACAGGTTCGACGGGTCGATCACCAGGTCGTAACGGCCCGGCTCGACCGAGGACGCCTTGGCCTTCTCGGCGAGCAGGGACGGGATCAGCTCGATCTCGGCGTCCCAGTCCCAGCAGCCCGCGCCGGGGCCGGAGACCAGCCACTCCCAGCCGCGGCCGGCCGGCGGCGCGATCGTGCGCATGGTCTCGAAGCCGCCGGCGGCACGGTCGACCCGGGTCGCCTCAAGCTGGCAGATCACCCGGACGCGCTGCTGGGTGGTGCTCGTCCCGGCGAGGTCGGCGTAGAACTTGTTCTCCAGTACCTGGCCGAGCCGGCCGTCGACGTGGTCGACGTCCTGGGCGGCCAGCAGCGCGCGGCACAGCCCCCCGACCCGCTCGATCTTCTCGGTCGTCTCGACGGCGAACGGGTCGACCGTGTAGGCCGACACCCAGGTCGCGTCCGCGTGCACCGGCTCGTCGGCCAGCTCCACCGGTTCGCTGTTCAGCGGGCGCGCCACCCGCGCGATCTCGACCGCCTCCCGGGCCACCCGGACGGCCTCGTCCACGGTGAGGTCGACACCGGCGGCGAACCCCCAGGTGCCGTTGTGCACGACCCGGACGGCGAAGCCGACCGACTGGCCGTCGGCACGGCTTTCCAGGCCGGCGTCCCGGAAGGACAGCGACGCGTTGCGCAGCCGTTCGACGCGGATGTCGGCGTGGGTGGCGCCCAGGTCGCGGGCGGTCTGCAGGGCGGCGTCGGCGAGGGCGGCCCGGGGCAGCGCGAGGAACTCGGCATCGATCTCGTGGGCCGGGGCGCCGGCGGCCCCCACCCCCGCGGCGCCGCTCACGGGAGCACCGCCGGTGCATGTGCTGGTGACAGATGTGGCATGGATCCATCCTCGCTCCC
>NZ_CEVIVD010000046.1:3176-13918 GCF_982290655.1 Protofrankia sp. CiP1_Cm_nod3 | reverse complement strand
GGCCGGGACGGCGCGGCCGGCGGAGGCGAGGTGGTCAGCGGAAGAGGCGTTCGAGGACGTGGGCGACGCCGTCGGCGTCGTTGGAGCCGGTGACCTCGTCGGCGGCGGCGAGGACGTCCGGGTGGGCGTTGGCGACCGCGACGGCGTGGCCGGCCCAGGCGAACATCGGCAGGTCGTTCGGCATGTCCCCGAAGGCGATCGTGCGCCGCGCGGACACGCCGTACCCGGCCGCGATCTCCGCCAGGGCGACGCCCTTGGACACACCCGCCCCGGCGATCTCCACAAGATCGTAGCTGGACGTGGTGACCACGGCCGTCGATCCGGCGGCGGCCACGATGGCGCTGTGGACGTCGGCGAAGCCGCCCGCGGACAGCGCGCGCCGGACCAGCAGTTTCGTCACGGGCAGGGCCGTGAGCAGTGCGGCGATGTGCCCGACGGCCTCGTGCGGGTCGGGCCACATCGTGGTGAAGGCCGGCTCCCGGCCGAAGTGGGTACCGCTTTCCACGGCGAAGGCGGCGTCCGGCACGATCGCCCTGATCTCGGTGGCCAGGCGGAGCGCGGTGGCGGCCTCCAGGACGTGGTGGCTGAGGGCGGCGCGGTTGTCCAGGTCGTAGACGAGCGCGCCGTTCGCGCAGACGGCCAAGCCCGACGTGCCGGTCTGGGCCACGATGTCGGCCATGACCCGGGTCGGGCGCCCGGTGACGAAGACGATGATGGACCCGGCGCTCCTGACCCGCTCCAGCGCGGCGCGGGTACGTCGTGAGACCGTGCCGTCGGTGCGGATCAGCGTCCCGTCGAGGTCGGTGGCGACGAGCGCTGGGCAGAACACAGTCGTTCAGTAAACCTCATCCACGCGGGCTGCGCCGGCTGCCCTCCATCCTGCCGAGGCCGGGTTTCGGGGCTGTGGGGCCGAAGGGGGCGTGATCATGCTGCGGCCGGGTGTCCCGCGGGGCCGTAGGGTGCTGCGTTAGCATGCGCGTGGTCCGGGAGGCCGAGGTCCCTGGGTCGCCGGCCGGAGCGGGCTCCAGGCGGCGGACAGCCCTTCCAGCGTCCAGAACGATCACTCTTGCGACTGGTGGTAAGGCGTGGGAAGGCCGTGGGAAGGAAGGTGCCCGGGAAGCGATGAAAACGTTTGACGAACTATATCTTGAGCTGGCTGGAAAATGGCGTGAACGAACGCCCGGATCCGGCAGCGTGGACGCGCTGGACAAAGGGATTCACCACATCGGGAAGAAGCTCCTCGAAGAAGCCGCGGAAACCTGGATGGCGGCGGAGCACGAGGGGCCGGAGCGGGTCGCGGAGGAGCTGTCGCAGCTGCTGTACTGGAGCCAGCTGGTGATGATTTCCGCAGGTCTGACACCGCACGACGTATACTCCAGGCTGTGATGACGGCCCTTCGGTGCGCATTCGGCGCCGGACTGTGACACGGGAGCTGTGATGCTGCGACTCGCGGTGCCCAACAAGGGGGCGCTGGCGACCGCGTCCAGTCAGCTGCTCGTCGATGCGGGTTACCAGGCGCGTCGCGAATCGGCGGAGCTGGTCGTCACCGATATCGAGAACGACATCGAGTTCTTCTTCCTCCGGCCGCGTGACATCGCCGTCTATGTCGGGGCCGGCCGGCTGGACATCGGCATCACCGGCCGCGACCTGCTGATCGACAGTGGGGTCGCCGCCGACGAGCTGCTGCCGCTGGGTTTCGGGTTCTCGACCTTCCGCTACGCCGTGCCGGAAGGCAGCGTGACCGATGTCGAGGCGCTGGCCGGCACCCGGATCGCCACCTCCTTCCCCGGGCTGGTTGCCGCCGACCTGGCCCGGCGCGGCGTCGACGCCCAGATCGTCCGGCTGGACGGCGCGGTGGAGACCGCCATCCGGCTCGGGGTCGCCGACGCCGTCGCGGACGTGGTGGAGACCGGGCGCACACTGCGTGCCCATGGGCTGACGCTGCTGGGCGAGCCGGTGCTGTCCTCGGAGGCCGTGGTCGTGGTGAAGAAGGGGCTGGAGCTCACCACGGCGCACGAACGGCTGCTGCGCCGCATCCAGGGCGTGCTGGTCGCTCGACGCTACGTCATCATGGACTACGACGTCCCGAACTCCGTGCTGGAGAAGGCCTGCGAGATAACCCCTGGTTACGAGTCGCCGACCATATCCCCGTTGCAGCGTGAGGGCTGGGTCGCGGTGCGCGCCATGGTGCCGCACACGGAGCTCAACCGCGTGATGGACGACCTGTGGGAGATCGGCGCCCGGGGCATCATCGTCTCGTCCATCCAGGCCTGCCGGCTGTAGGCCGCATCTGGCTGTGGGCCGTGTCTGATGGGCGCCGTCCGCACGGCTGGTCATCCATCAGACACGGGCCCCGTCGGGCACGGTCCTGTCAGGCACAGGCGCCCAGGCGTCCGGCGCCGCCGCGGGAGGTCAGCGGCGGCTGAGGATGAGCGACATACCCTCGTTGCGGGTCGCGGTGCTCAGGAACTGGCCGCGCACCGCCGACGTCATCGTGCGGGCGCCCGGCTTGCGGACCCCGCGCATGGACATGCACAGATGCTCGGCCTCGACCACGACCATGACCCCCCTGGGGGAGAGCGCCTGTTCCAGCGCGTCGGCGATCTGGGTCGTCAGCCGTTCCTGCACCTGGGGGCGTCGCGAGTACAGGTCCACGAGCCGGGCGAGCTTGGACAGCCCGGTGATCTGGCCGCTTTCGTTCGGGATGTAGGCCACATGCGCCTTGCCGGCGAACGCGACCAGATGGTGCTCGCACAGCGACGTGAAGTCGATGTCGCGGACCAGCACCATCTCTTCGTGGCCTTCGTCGAAAACGGTGGTCAGCACCTCGGAGGGGTCCCGTCCGAGGCCTTCGACCGCCTCCTGGTAGGCGCGGGCGACCCGTTCCGGGGTCTTGCGCAGCCCCTCCCTGTCCGGGTCCTCACCGATACCGATCAGCAGCTCCCGGACGGCGCGCGCGACCCGCTCGTGGTCGAACGGCCGGACGGCCTGCGGGCCGAGATCCGGCCCCCGCCGCTGGGCGGCGACGTCCGCGGCGAGGGCCGTACCGGCGTTCACGCTCTGCGTGACGGTGTCCACGGTGTCCACGGTGTCCACGGCGCTCGCGGATGCTGTGGAGAGGGAGGTGTGCCCGCTGGGAGGTGCGAGGCCGGAATCGGTCGTCAACGGCGTCCCCTGTCGTCGTCGTTCGGCAGGCTCGGGGGCGCCCACGGATCCGAGATCCGCGGGATGGGCGACGACGGCGTCGAGGAGCCCGCCCGGGTGTCCTCCTCCCCGGGTGCCGAGGAGTCAGCAGGGCCAACCGGGGTGGTTGTGGATCCATTCCCACCAGGGGTGCCCGAACCGTTACCGTTGCCGCCGCGGCCGGCTCCGTTCGTCCGGCCGTGCTGCCCGGCGCCAGCGCCGGCACCGCTGCCGGCGACGAGGTCGCTGACGTCGCCGGACTTGTGCAGGGCCAGCTCGGCCGGGGTCATCACCGGTGGCCGGTCGGACGGCAGGCGCTTGCCGACGCCGGTGTAGGAGCCGCGGCTGGGCCGCTTCTCCACGGTCGCGAAGATCTCCAGGACATCGTCCTTGCCGAGCGTCTCGACGTCCATGAGACGCAGGACGAGGTTGTCCAGGACGTCCCGGTAGCGGACGAGGATCTCCCAGGCCTCGTCGTGCGCCGACTCGATCAGCTGGCGGACCTCGGCGTCGATCTCCGCGGCGAGCTCCTCGGAGTAGTCGCGCTGGTGGCCCATGTCACGGCCGAGGAAGACCTCGCTGCTCTCGCCACCGAACCGGACCGCGCCGAGCTTGTCGCTCATCCCGAACTGGGTGACCATGGATCGGGCAATCTTCGTGGCCTTGTCGATGTCGTCGCTGGCGCCCGTCGTCGGCTCGTGGAACACGAGTTCCTCGGCGGTCCGCCCGCCCAGGCACACCGCGAGGTCGTCCAGCATCTCCGACCGGGTGCGCAGATAGCGGTCCTCCTGGGGGAGCTGCATGGTGTAGCCCAGGGCCCGCCCGCGAGGCAGGATCGTGATCTTATGGACGGGGTCGCTGTTCGGCAGCGCGTGCCCGACCAGCGCGTGCCCGCCCTCGTGGTAGGCGATCCGCTTCTTCTCCTTGTCGCTCATCACCCGGTTCTTGCGTTCCGGGCCGGCCATCACCCGGTCGATCGACTCCTCCAGCAGGTCCGAGGAGATGAACTTGTGATCCGACCGGGCGGTGAGCAGCGCGGCCTCGTTGAGCACGTTCGCCAGGTCGGCGCCGGTGAACCCGGGGGTCCGGCGCGCGATGACCAGCATGTCGACGTCCGGCTCGATCGGCTTGCCCTTGGCGTGCACCTTCAGGATCGCCTCACGGCCGAGCAGGTCGGGCCGGTCGACGACGATCTGCCGGTCGAAGCGGCCCGGGCGCAGCAGCGCGGGGTCGAGGATGTCGGGCCGGTTCGTCGCGGCGATGAGGATCACACCGCCCTTGACATCGAACCCGTCCATCTCGACCAGGAGCTGGTTGAGGGTCTGCTCGCGCTCGTCGTGGCCGCCGCCGAGGCCGGCCCCGCGGTGGCGGCCCACCGCGTCGATCTCGTCCACGAAGATGATCGCCGGAGCGTTGGTCTTGGCCTGTTCGAACAGGTCCCGGACGCGGCTCGCGCCGACACCGACGAACATCTCCACGAAGTCCGAACCGGAGATCGAGTAGAACGGCACGCCGGCCTCGCCGGCGACCGCGCGGGCCAGCAGTGTCTTGCCGGTGCCGGGCGGCCCGTAGAGCAGCACGCCCTTGGGAATCTTGGCCCCCATGGCCTGGAACTTGCCGGGGTTCTCCAGGAACTCCTTGATCTCCTGGAGCTCCTCGATGGCCTCGTCGGCGCCGGCCACGTCAGCGAAGGTCGTCTTCGGCGTGTCCTTGCTGACCAGCTTGGCCTTGGACTTGCCGAAGTTCATGACCCGGTTGCCGCCGCCCTGCATCTGGTTCATGAAGAAGAACAGCAGGAACACCACCAGCAGCACCGGCAGCAGGTTGAGCAGCAGCGACACGATGATGTTGCCCTGCTCGACCTTGACCTCGTAGGGGACGCGCTGCGCCCGCAGGTCGTCGGCGAGCTTCACGGCCTGGTCGGTGACGTACGACGACTCGTACTTCTTGTCACCGACCTTCGTCGTGATCTCGATGCGCTGCTTCGAGTCCTGGATGGTGGCGCCCTTGACCTGCCCATCGGTGATCTGCTGCTGAATGAAGTTCAGGTCACGTTTGGTGTACTCGCCTGAGCCAGACAGCACATTGGTCGCGAGAACGATCACGAGTACGGCCAGGAGCAGCAGAGGCACCCAGCCGCGGAAGATTCTTCTTGGAGTCATCTGCCTGGAGCGCTGGACACGCGCGCTCCACCCTCCTGACGTGTGTGCCGCCCTCGTTCGGGATTCCCTTGTGCCGAGGGTACCGCCGGTACGCGCGCCTTACCGCGCGTACATCCGAGCAACGGGCAACTGATGCGTACTGTTCCGCCGCGCTGCCCCGAATGGGCGGTTCGTAGCGTGACCCGCCGCCACCGGCCCGCCGGATCCGTCGCTCGCGAGATCATCGGCACGGTCCGTGCCATCGCCATCGCCCGCGCCAGGGCGGACGGGGCCTACCGGGCGCCACGCGCGATCGCGTCCGCATGCAGCGTCCCTACGTAGGGTAGCGTACGGTAGTGCTCAGCGTAGTCCAGGCCGTAGCCGACGACGAAGGCGCTCGGGATGTCGAAGCCGACGTACCGGACGTCGATGTCGGCCGCCAGCGCCTCCGGTTTGCGCAACAGCGTGAACACCTCCAGGGACGCCGGCCCCCGCGAGCGCAGATTGCGCAGCAGCCACGACAGGGTCAGGCCGGAGTCGATGATGTCCTCGACCACCAGCACGTCCCGCCCCTCGATCGAGCGGTCCAGATCCTTGAGGATGCGCACCACACCCGAGGACGAGGTGGCCGAGCCGTACGACGAGACAGCCATGAACTCCATGGTCACCGGTATGGTCAGGGCCCGGGAGAGGTCGGCCATCACCATCACCGCGCCCTTGAGGACGCCGAGGAGCAGCACCTCGCGGCCGGCGTAGTCGGCGTCGACCCGGGCGGCGAGCTCCCCGATCCTGGCGGCGATGTCACCGGGGGTGACCAGCACCTCGGCGATGTCGGGGTGCTGGCCGGTCCGCGGGGAAAGATCCGTTCCTGATCCGGGCCTGCCGAAGCCGATCTCGTCGGGCATCGTGTGCGCAGCGGCCACCTGAGTCTCCCTGGAGTGTCCGCGCGGCCGGCCGGCCAGGGCGTCCCGCGCGTGGGTGCTGGACTGGCTCCCGGACCCGCGGGCCGCGGGCTGTGGGGAGGTCTCCTCCCGGCCCGCGGTCCGCGGTCCGGTGGTCTGGAACACCGAGATCCTGCCATCCGCGCGGACGGCGACAACACCGGACGGCAACGGGACGGGCTTCTGCCCACGCCATCTGGTCACCAGATCGTCCATGGCCCGGACATGATCGGCCCGCAGGCCGGTCGGCGCGCTTCCCACGGCCAGGGCAGCCCGGCGCAGCACCCGGGTACGCAGCGCCTCGCTGAGCCCGGCGAGCCCGGCGAGGTCCAGGTCGACCCGAGCGGGCGGCCCGGCCGCGTCCCGGTCATGACCGCGCAGCTGGTGGGGGGGCTGGGGCAGCGTCAGACGCTCGTAGGCCAGCGCCGCGTCGGCGTCGAGCGCGCCGGTGTCGGCCCGTAGCAGGTCCGCGGTGCGCGCGAGCGCCTCGGCGATGCCCGGCCCGATGGTCTCCTCCAGGACGGGCAGCGCCCGGTGCCGGACCCGGGCCCGGGCGAACGCCTCGTCGGCGTTGGTCGGGTCGTCCCACGGTGTCAGCCCCTCGGCGAGGCACGCGTCGCGCGTCGCCGACCCGCGGACATCCAGCAGCGGACGCCTGATCACTCCGTCCAGGCGGGGCATGCCCGCCAGCGACCGGGTGCCCGACCCGCGGGCGAGCCGCAACAGCACTGTCTCGGCCTGGTCGTCAAGGGTGTGGCCGAGCAGCAGCGCGCTCGCCCCCAGCCGCCCCGCCGCGTCGAGCAGGGCGGACCGGCGGGCCTGCCGGGCGGCGCCCTCCGAGCGCGGGGAGTGCGCCGGCAGCACCTCCACGGGGTCGAACCCGAGCGCCCGGCCGCGCGCGGCCACCGTGGCCGCCTGTGCCGCGGAACCCTCGTACCAGCCGTGGTCGACGGTGAGCAGCCCGGCGCGCAGGGCCCGGCGGGGGGCGATGAACGCCAGCGCGGCGGCCAACGCCAGCGAGTCCGCCCCGCCGGAGCAGGCCACGAGCACCAGGCTGCCAGGGGCGAGATCGGCGATCGAGCGCCGGACGGCCACCCGGATCCCGCTCACGGCTCCGCATGCCCGCATCACGCCACGCGCTCCCGCGCCGTCCCGTGCCACGGCATCGTCCGGCGCGCCGGCCCCGTCGGGGGTGGCTCCGGCGGGGCCGGCTCCGGCGGATGTCCCGGCAGGCGATGTCCTGGCAAGCGCGGTGGCATCGTCCCGCGCGGCGGGCTGCCCTGGGCGCGGGCCCCGCTCGTCCTGTCCGGTGATCGACACCCCTGGTCAGGCCGACAGGGACGGGCGCGAGCCCAGCACCCGCTGCATCCAGGCAACCGGATCGACCAGCTCCGCGCGGGTCGGCAGCGTCTCGGGGGACTCCCAGACCAGGTTGAACGCGTCCACCCCGGCCTCGGCGACGACAGCCCGCACGAACGCGCCACCCTGCCGGTACTGCTGGAGCTTGAGGTCCAGCCCGAGCAGCCGGCGGACGAACCGGTCGATCGGCGAACCACCGCCACGCCGGCTGTCGAAACGTGTCCGGATCTCGGTGACGGTCGGCACGACCTTCGGGCCGACCGCGTCCATGACCTGGTCGGCGTGCCCCTCCAGGAGGGTCATCAGCGCCTGGAGGCGGTCCAGGACCTGGCGCTGGGCGGGCGTCTGGAGCGCCTCGACGATGCTCGGCGCGTTCGGCCCGCGGTCGAGCACGGCGCCGCGCACGGCGCTGACGGCCGACTTCACCCGTTCGGCGAGCACCTCCGGATCGAGATCGGTCGCTTCGATGAACGCGCCGATCTCGTTCTCCAGGTGCTGACGCAGCCACGGGACGGCGGTGAACTGGGTGCGGTGGGTCTGTTCGTGCAGGCAGACCCACAGCCGGAAGTCGCGCGGGTCGACCCCCAGCGTCTGCTCGGCGTGGGCGATGTTCGGCGCGACCAGGCTCAGGCGCCCGGCCTGCGCGACGATCGACCGAGCGGGGGAGTCCGCCTCCGCCCCGGCGGCCGGATCCTTGCGGAGGGCACCGGCCGGTTCCCCGGCGGCCGCGCCCGGGGCCGCGCCCGGGGCGGAGCCGGCCGTCCCGGCCTGCTCGGGCGGGAGGAAGACCTCGTACTGCCCGAGGACCTTGCCCGCGAGATAGGCCAGGGCGGTGCCGAGCTGGACGCCGGTGACGGTGCGTCCGACAGCCGAGGACAGCCGGCCCCGCTCCCGGTCAGCGAGCTTGCCCAGCAGCGGCCCGGCGATCACCCGCAGGCCGGCGACGTTCGAACGGACCCACTCCGGACGGTCCACCACGGCGATCGGCGTGGCCGGACCGGCCGGTTCCAGCCGGGTGTAGGCCTGGACATGGCCTTCCGCCTCGACGGCCAGCCGCCGCAGGTCCGCGACCACCGCGTCCGCTTCGGCGCGGGGCAGCTGCGGGCCTGGCCGGACAAGCCGCCGCGCGGTCGCTACGGCGAGGTCCCAGTCGACTGGCTCGGCGTCCACATCCGCCAGCCTATGTCCTCTCCCTGGGGATGACAGCTTTATCGTTGCCATCCGCCGGTCACCGTCGACCATTTCCGCGTCACCGTCGGGTGATTTTTCCGGACGACCACCACCTTCCGGATGTTTCCCCGGCCGGCCGGCCGGCCCGCCGCCGGTGCCGGGTGTCCGGCCCCGGGCACGCGGCCTCCGTCCGGGCGGCCGGCGCCGTGGCGCCGCGCGTCTGCGGACGCCCGCGGCATCCACGTGCGCTCGGCATCGGCATCGGCATCGCGCATCCGTACCGGCATCCGCTCAGCACCCGCACGAGGCGAGCGCGACGGCGACCTGGTCGAGGGCGGCCCGGGTGCTTCCGGCCTCCTCGACCGGGGCGAAGAAGCCGAACAGCAGCAGCCGGCCGTCGGTGTCCACGACCTGGCCGGCAAGGCTTGTCACGATACGCAGGCTGCCCGTTTTCGCGCGTACGTCGCCGGCACCGGCGCGGGTGTCGGGCGCGTTGTACCGGTCACCCAGCGTCCCGGAGAAGCCGGCGACCGGGAGCCCGGTGAGCAGGGTCCGCAGCTGCGGGTGCCCGGGCAGTACGGCGGTCCGCAGCAGCGCCACCAGCGTCGCCGGGGCGATCTGGTTCGCTGTCGACAGCCCGCTGGTGTCCGCCAGGTTCGCGCCGGCGGTCGGTACCCCGAGCTCCCGCAGGACGTCGAGCACCGCCCGGGTGGCGCCGTCGAACGACGCGGGCAGGCCACGGGCGTGGGCCACCAGCCGTCCCAGGCTCTCGGCCAGGTCGTTGTCGGAGTAGGTCAGCATCCGTTCGACCAGCAACGGGACCGGCGGGCTGTGGGCCTCGGCGACCTGCCGGGGGCCACCGGAGCCGTCGGTACTGCCGGAGCCGCCGGGCATGGCGCCGACCCCGGTCGACGCGACCCGCACACCGGCCCGGCGCAGCGCCGCCGCGAAGGCGTTCACCGCGGCCAGGTCGGGCGTCGCGCTGCGCGGGCCGGTCGCGCCGGGAGTCGTGCGGCCGCCGTCGGCCTCGAGCGCGGACACCGGCGTGACATTGCCATCGGTGACATAGCTGTCGCGCCATCCCGTCGCGGTGGACGGCCCGGTGAACAGCGTCCCGTCGCCGACCAGCCGGTCGACCTCGGTGATGCCGGCCGCCCGGACCTGGGCGGCCAGCTCCGACAGGCGGGCCGGGGCCGGGTAGCCGGCCGGCCCGGTCGCGGCGGTCAGGGTCGGGTCACCCGCGCCGACCAGCCACAGCGTGCCTCCGGGCGGGGCGGCGGCAGGTGGCGGTGTGCCCGCCGCCCCGGTGCCGTCCGCGCCGACGGCTCCCACCGTGCTGGCTGCCACCTGGCCGTCCGGCACCGGGCCGCCCGGCGTGGCCGGCGGGGTGTGGAAGACCCGGGTCGTCAGGGTCGTGCGCGCATCGAAGGTCGTCAGCGCGGCCGCGGCGACCACGGTCTTCAGCGTGGACGCGGGGGCCACCGCGGTGGTCGACCCGCGGTCGAACAGCGTCGTTCCGGACAGCGCGTCGATGACCAGCCCCACCGGGCTGCCCAGCGCCGGGTTGGCGAGCGGACGGGTGAGCCTGGCGCTGACCGCCGCGGGGTCGGCGACCCGTAGCGTCGGGTCCAGGGCGGGGAAGGGCGCGGCCGCGGGCCGCGGAGCGGGCACGATGCCCGGGCTGTCCGTGGGCGGAACGGAAAGATGACCGGCGAGCAGCGCGGTGGCGATGGCGGTGAGCCCACCGACCCGGCCCGGCATCGGAGGGGTCACGTGCGGGAGACTATGTCCTGTGGCTGATGGCTGCGCCTGTGGCCGACGGCCACGTGGTTATGTTTTTCGCCACCAGCGCGCTCCCGCGGCCGGGGGGATGTGGCCGCTGCGGATCTCCCGGATCGGCCGTGGTGATTCGGCGTGTTCCCGGAACCGGCGGCAGCCCCGGGGAGGG
>NZ_CEVIVD010000046.1:0-2333 GCF_982290655.1 Protofrankia sp. CiP1_Cm_nod3 | reverse complement strand
GGATCGGCCGTGGTGTTTCGGCGTGTTCCCGGAACCGGCGGCAGCCCCGGGGAGGGAAGGGCGGGCGTGGAAAAGCATGACCGTGCGGCCCGTGGCTCACGGGCCCGCCGGCCGCGGGCCGGGGTCGGGCCGCCATCGTGGGGAATGCCTTCCCGGGTGGACCCTGGGCTGACCCAGCCCCGGCGGATTTCACCGTGGGCTCCCGCCCTGACAGTGAATCGTCACCGCCGGATCGGCTCGCGACCTTCGAGGTGACGTACGTGGATGCTGACACTGGTAACAAGTACACAACACAAGGGCGCTCCGGACGGGACGCGCCCACAGACACGACAGGGGATGGAGTGGACCTCGAGTTCGATGTGACCATCGAGATCCCGAAAGGGCAGCGGAACAAATACGAGATGGATCACCACACCGGGCGGATCCGGCTCGACCGGATGCTGTTCACATCCACCCACTATCCCTCGGACTACGGCTTCATCGAGGGTACGCTGGGTCGAGATGGTGATCCTTTGGACGCGCTCGTCCTGCTGGAGGAGCCGACTTTTCCGGGCTGCCTGGTCCGGTGCCGGACGATCGGCATGTTCCAGATGAGCGATGAGAAGGGCCCCGACGACAAGGTGCTGTGCGTGCCGGTCGCGGACGTCCGGCAGGAGCACCTGCGGGACATCAGGCATCTTCCGGAGTTCGACCGGCTGGAGATCCAGCACTTCTTCGAGGTCTACAAGGACCTGGAGCCGGGCAAGTCGGTCGAGGGTGCGTCGTGGGTCGGCCGCGCCGACGCGGAGCGGGAGATTCTCGCCTCGATCCGGCGCGAGGAGGAGGATGCCGCCGCGCAGGGGCACCACGACGGTTCCGTGCCGGACGCCGCCGCCCTGGACGTCCCGGGGCACCCCGCCCCGGAGGTCAGGTCGGCCTGACCGGTTCGCCGGACCGCGGGTTCGTTCGGGATCCGCGGAGCGGCACCCGGACGTCTTCCGTTGCGGAGGATCCGTCCGGCGCATGGGCGCCTGACTCCTGGACCGCATCCCCGATGCGGTCCAGGAGTCAGGCAACAGCGCCCACGACCTGTTCCCGGGTCATGGAGCCGGTGCCCTGATCAGCCACTCCAGGTCACGCGGAGCACAGTGATCGTATGAAGATTATCTTCGATGCTGTAGAGCAGGACTCCGTAGGCGCCGAAAGCAGCGGTCCACTGTTCGCTGTACTTGTCGCAGGTGCTGTGCTGCCTGGGGTCGGCGGTCAGCTGGTCCAGCAGCTGGTCAAGTTCACGACGACCCGCAGGTGGCAGGCTGTCTCGTAGCTGTTCGGCGTAGGTCAGCCAACGGACCGTGTACCGGGCCATAGATCTCTTATTTCCTCGTGCTGTCTGCGTGGGGGTAGGTCGTGGTCCCTCCAAGCACGGACAGGTCGCCAGCGGCAAGCCGGCGTCGGTCTTCGGTGGCACCCGCCTGGATCTCGGGATTGGCCGCGAGCACGGCCCAGGGCCACCAGCGGTCGATGACTCGGAGTAGTGGCGCCAGGTCGATGGCGTCATCGACTTCGATGACGGCCGCGTGGAACTCGGCTTCGAAGTCGACGCGCTGATCGGGCCTGAGTGCGGCCCGGATCGCCGGGGCCGTACGCTCAACCCGGTTGCGCACCCCATACGGGGGGATCGTGACATCCACGCTCATGAGATCGATTGTCGCACGGCGCGCCCCCTCGGCCGGCTGGCCGCACCGTGCTCCCGTCCGCGTCCGTCGCGCGAACGACCGGGCTTCTCAAAGAAAAATCACCCGCCGGATGGCCGCATCGGCGACGCGTCGGGCCGGCCGGACTACCGGTTCCGTAGATGCTGTGGAGGCCGACGGCAGCCAGCCGACATGTGGACCATCTCGGCCCGAGAGCGGGTCGCGATGGTGTCATGCTCGCCGAGCGCGTCGGACGTCCACCCATCCGGTACGGCGCCTGATCGCATGAGTTGATAGGTCACCGACCATGAGCTATCTCAACGTGATCGCTGTTGGCTTGGTCCCGCCCTGGTCAGAGGGGGTCTGAGCCGGAGGCGGGGATTGAACCCGCGACCTATCGCTTACGAGGCGATTGCTCTGCCACTGAGCTACTCCGGCGTGTTACTGGCTCCACGGGCTGACCGGCGGTAGGATCACGAACCTCTTGATCATAAATCTTCTGATCGTGAATCTTCCCGCGTTGCCGGCACCCCGAGGAATCCAGCCTCACCGAGTATGCCAGACCGGTCCGGGTGGTCCTGCCGGTCGGTGGCGGGCGCCGCGAAGGAAGGCGGTGACGGTGCTGCGACGAGGGCCGCGGATCTTCGGCGTGGGCGGGGG
>NZ_CEVIVD010000045.1:29733-39369 GCF_982290655.1 Protofrankia sp. CiP1_Cm_nod3 | reverse complement strand
GGGCCTGCGGGCTAGGTCGGTTCGGTCGTCATGCTGCTTTCCCGACCGGCTGATCTCCACTTGGCCGTGGCTGACCGTGCCGTACAACATGCCGTGTCCGCGACGGTACCCGGACGGCAGCGGGAAACCGCAGTCGCCAGGAGGCCGTGCCACGCCGGGGGAACGCGCTGGCGTGCACCAAATCATAATTAATCATAGCACATCATGATATATAGGGATCAAAGCGGACAATATCGAAATATCAGTCAAAGCGTCAGCCGCTGTGGAGGGTGTGTTCGATGAGGAGGGCCGCGCCGAGCTCGAGGATGTCCTCGGACAGCGGTCTGCCCAGCAGTTCCTTGGCCTGTGCGAGCCGGTAGCTGACCGTCTTGTGGTGCACGTGCAGCAGCCGGGCGGTGCGTGTTCTGCTGCATCCCTGGGAAAGGAACGTCAGCAGCGTTTCGCGCAGCCGCCGGCAGTCCTCGTTGCGGCGGCCGAGGGCGCCGAGACGTTCGTCCGCGAGCCGCTGGGCGCGCCCGGGGTCGGCGCACAGCAGCGCGGCGAGTTCGACGTCACGGTGCCGGACCACGCCGGCGCCGGCCTGCCCGCTCAGCCGTGCGACGCGCTCGGCATCGCGGGCCTGGTAGTGGGACCGGCGGAACCCGGCCCGGCCCCGTCCCACGGATCCCATGCCGCCGAGCGTTCCGACCAGCGGAGTAGCCGCGATCCTGGCCAGGGTGTCCTCGTCCGGCCGGGCCGGCCAGCCGAACCAGGCCCACCACGTGCCGTCGCCCACCGGCAGCGTGAGCACCGCTGACGCGGCCGCGGCGCCCAGGTCGTCCAGCGCGCGCCGGACGTCGCCACCGGCGCCGGTCGGCGCGAGCACCATTGCCACGTGATGGGCCCGCACGTCGTAGCGGAGCAGTGAGCTCACCGCGATCTCGTCCACCGGGTCGTCGGCGACGAGCTCACAGATGAGGTCGCTGGGCGCGCGGTGCTGGAAGACACGCGGGACGTGCCCGCCGAACTCGGCGTGGTACTCGTCGACCAGGTGCGCGCAGGAGTGGTCGACGAACGTGAAGATGTGCTGGGAGGACAGCGACAGGACCTCGCGCAGCAGGTCGAGGTCGGCCACCCGTTCGCCGACGTGGGCGCTCCACATCTGCCAGAGCAGCCCGTGGCCGTAGTGGTAGGCGCGCAGCAGGTCGGTGACGTCCCCGCCGCCGAGGATCGAGTGGCGCAGCAGGTTGCGGGCGCCCAGGGGCGGCTCGATCGCCGTGGCCGGGATGCCGAAGGCCAGCGTGGAGAAGATCGCACCGACGTTCTGGTCGGTGCTCTCGCGCACCGCGTCGACGGCCGCCGGCGTCCGGTTCGGTACCAGGGTCGGCTGGCCGGCGAGAACCTGTTCGGTGATCTCGGCGGCGATCTCGGTGGAGCGCAGCAGCAGTTCGTGTGCGCAGCGCTGGATCGCTTCCGTGGCGGATGCGTACTCGGCCGGTTTCGGAGCGTCTAACGCGGGCTCCGTGTCGCGCTTCCCGGGCATCGGCCGAGCGTAACAGTTTCTCCGGTGAGAAGTGGTGTACGTCACATCAAGCTTGTCCCTTCTGCCGGCTCCCCTGCTCCGTTCGGGACAGCCCACCCCCGCGCCGCGGGATACCGCCGGTCGTCGCTGGCGGTCCGGGTGACGCCCGTCCCGCAGCCTTGCCAGTGCCGGATATTGGCGCACCGATCGTGCTCCGCCACAATTCCTGCCAACAGGAAAACCGGCGCGGCCGAAGCAGGTGAAAACCTTTCCCGCCGCGTGGGAACACATACCCGACGATGCGGGGGCCCGCATGCTGACCGCTGAAAAAATCCTACCCCGGGGCCATGACAAAAACGCGCCCCAGCCGGCCTGGATCGAAGATCTGCGTGGCCGCTACACCACCGAGAGGGAGATCGACGCGATTCTCACCCGTCGGCTCGGGCGACGCGCCGGCCCGGGTTATGCGCCGCAGTCCCTGGCCACGCTGCGGGCCGGTGTGGAGGCGCTGCTGCACGACGAACTCGACGAGCCCTTCACCGTCCTCGACACCCGCTGGCTGACCGGCGGCGCGTCGAAGGTGCAGATGGCCTTCACCCTCGACTGGGTCGAACCGGGTGTCGGCCGCACCCGGACACCGATGGTCCTGCGGATGGAACCGGCCGAGTCGATCGTCGAGACCAGCCGATTACGGGAGTTCCAGCTGATCAGGGCCATGCGGGGGGTCGTGCCGGTGCCCCCGGCGTACTGGGTCGACGCGGACGGCAGCCACCTGCCCTATCCGGCACTGATCTACGGTTTCGCGCCGGGGGCGACCAGGCCCTCGACGGCGACCAGCGGTGTCAGCGGGCTCGGCATCAACTTCGGGCCCGCGTTGCGCGGCCCGCTGGCCTCGCAGTTCGTCGAGCACCTCGCCGCCGTCCACACGTTCGACTTCAGCGGCGCGCAGCTCGGCGCATTTGACGTCCCGCAGGCCGGGACGCAGAGCGTGGAATGGGGCCTGAACTGGTGGGCCCGCGTCTGGGAGGAGGACTGCGGCGAGGAGGTGCCCCTGATGAACCTCGCCGCCCACTGGATGCGCCAGAACATGCCGCCGGCCGACCGCATCTGCGTCGTCCACGGCGACTACCGGGCGGGGAACTACCTGTTCACCGAGGCCGACGCCCGCATCACGGCGTTGCTGGACTGGGAACTCGGCCGGCTCGGCGACCGCCACCAGGACCTCGCCTACCTGGCCACCCCCGTCTTCGGTCACCTCGCGGAGGACGGCGCCACCTTCCTGGCCAGCGGCCTGCTGCCGCCCGACGAGCTCTACGAGGCGTACGAGAAGGCGTCGGGGCTCACCGTCGACCCCCGCCGGCTGCATTTCTACAAGATATACAACGCGTTCTTCCTCGCTGCCCTGACGCTCGGGACGGGATATCGGATCGCTCGCGGTGGGAAAACGCACCAGGACGTTCTCGTAGCCTGGCTGATCGGGATTGGGAGTCTGTTGCTGGACGAGATACGCATGCTTCTCGAGAAAGGTTTCTGACAATGATGGTGCGCCCTGACACCCAGCTCCGGACGATTATCAGGGCAATGACGGAGGTTGTCCTGCCCGCGGTCGACCCGGCCAACCAGATGGCCCAGGAACAGGCCCAGGTGGTGGTCGGCACCCTCCTGCTGATGGCCGAGCGGTTACCCCTGCAGTTCCAGTTCGACCGCGACGAGCTACAGCGGCTGACCGACTTCGCCGAACAGCTCGCGGGGGTGGCGAGCGGGGGGCCGCGGACGTCGGATCTGATCACCCGTCTCGCCGCGGACGCGCGGGCCGGCAGAGACGTCCTGGAACGCGCGAAGGCCGACCCCGCCGAGCTGGTGGACACCGTCCGCCAGCTACGGGCCGTCGCGGGCGCCGTCGTCGACACCGTCTTTGCCGACGCCGCCGCCGCGCCCTGCCGCGACGCGGTATGGCACGAGGTACTGACCATGTCCCGCGATCAGCTCCTCCGGGAGCGGGCGTGGGTCCTGCCCCAGGGGTTCGAGCAGGACCCGTCGAGCCTGCCGTCCCTCGACAGCCTCCTCGGGACGGCCGCTGCCACCGGATAAAGCCCCCACCTGGTCACCCGGCGCCGGCCTTACGCGTCCCGGCGTCCCGGCGTCCCGGCCATGACCGCTGGGCCGATCCGTGGCCCCGACCGGCCCAGCCGTCCCGTCCGTGCCTGCTGTCCGCGTCCTGTCCTGTCCGGTCCCGGTCCTGTCCTGTCGATGACCGTTCCGCGGACGGAGTACGAGCCGAAGGAAACGTCATGAGTGCCGATCTCGCACGCTTCGAGGGTGTCGTCTCGGACGACAACCAGCCTCTGTGGAACCAGAGCTACTACCTGAACTTCTACGACCCGCGGACCCGCATCGGCTGCTTCGTCCGGATGGGTCTGCTGGAGAACCAGCGGCACGCCAACAACTGGCTGATCGTCTTCCGGGACGGCCTGCCGGTCTTCGTCCGCACGAACCTCACCCTGCCCTACACCGACGACCGCCCGGAGAAGGGCGTCACCCTGGCGGGTGTGCACGTGCGGTCGCTGTCCCCGCTGTCGAGCACCCGGGTGACGTTCGCCGAAGGCGACTTCGGCCTCGATCTGCGGTGGGACACGATCTACCCGCTTGCCGACTGCATCGCCCTGACCCGGGACGCGGAGGGCTCGTTCGCCCGGGAGATGGCCCAGGTCCATCTGGAGGGCCCCTGCACGGTCGCCGGGCAGGTCACCGTCCGGGGCAGGCGGACCGAGGTCGCCGGCAGCGGGTTTCGTGACGTCGCCGCTGGTGTCCGTAACTGGGACGGTGTCCGGCACTACCGTCTCGCCTGGCCGGTCTTTGACGACGGCACGGCGTTCGCCGGCGTCCACGGCGTGTCGACCGGGGGCGCCGACGCCTACATGCGGATGTTCCACGACGGCCGGCAGTGGCTGCGCGTCACCCGTATCGACGATCACAACGAGTACGCGCCCGGCCCCTTCCAGGTCTCGCGAATGGACTGGGCGTTCACCGACGAGAAGGGGCGGACGTCCGGTTTCACCGCCCGGCCGCTGTTCAGCTGGTTGCTGCCCCAGGACTCGTTCGTGATCTGTGAGCAGATGATGGAGTACCGCCTGGCCGACGGCACGCTCGGCTACGGCCTGTGCGAGGGCGGTTTCCGGCTGCCATGGAGCGTCCCGAGCCCGGCCGGGCAGCCCGACGGGAGCAGCCAGGTGGCTGTGGGCAGCGGGCAGGGCGGTGGCTGACGGCGCCGGCTGGCAGCAGCGGTTGGCGGCACCGACTGATCGAGCTGGACACACCCTGCCCCGCCCGCGGTCGTCGATCTCGTACGGTCGTCGATGTGAATGCCATCGGTGCGGATATCCCGGGGGACGCTCCCGGGGACGTCGCCAGTCGCCTCCCCGGAGATACGGTGTCCGCCCGCCGTCCGGCCGGGCCGCCGGCGCGGCGGATCGTGTTCGTGCACGCGCATCCCGATGACGAGGTGATCGGTACGGGCGTGACCATGGCGTCCTACGCGGCGGCGCCGGACACCGCGGTCACCCTGGTCACCTGCACGCTGGGGGAGATGGGCGAGGTGCTCGTCCCGGGGCTGGCCAACCTGCGGTCGGATCTCGGCGACCAGCTCGGCGGGTACCGGATGGGGGAGCTGGCCGCGGCCTGCGCGGCGCTCGGCGTCAGCGACCAGCGCTTCCTCGGCGGGGCCGGCCGCTGGCGGGACAGCGGCATGATGGGGACCCCGGGCAACGACGACCCCCGCTGCCTGTGGCGGGCCGACCTCGACGTCGTCACCGCCGCGCTCGTCGGCATCGTCCGGGAGGTCCGCCCGCAGGTGCTCGTCAGCTACGACGCGAACGGCGGCTACGGGCATCCCGACCACATCCGCGCCCATCAGGCCACCGTGCGCGCGTTCGACGCGGCGGCCGACCCGGGCTTCGCACCCGAGGCCGGCCCGCCGTGGCAGCCGCTGAAACTGTACGAGACAGCCATGCCGCGCTCGGTGCTCCAGGCCGGGATCGACTACTTCCGCTCGGCGGGCACCGGCCAGGAGCTGCTCGCCGGGGTGGAGTCGGCCGAGGACGTGCCGATGACGGTGCCGGACGAGGCCGTCACCACCGAGATCGAGGCGAATCCCTACTATGAGGCGAAGGTCGCGGCGATGCGGGCGCACGCCACCCAGATGACGACGGACGGCTTCTTCTTCGCGCTGGCGGACGGTACCGGCCATCGTGCGTGGGGTACCGAGCACTACGTCCTCACCCGGGGCAGGCGCGGGCCGGGCGCCGGGCCGTACGGGCGGGAGACCGACCTGTTCGCGGGGGTGGATCTCGATGTCCGTGACTGATCGCCGAGCCGGTCGGGCGAGCGGGGCGGGACATGGCCGGGATGGCCGGGATGGCCGGGGCGGTCGCGCGGGCGGGGGGCACATGGCCGGTGAAGATCTTGAAATGTCCCGCCTGTTCCTGGGCTCGGCCTACACGTTCGGTGCCTTCGGGGGGCTTGGGCTCGGCCTCTACGGGGTGTTCCTCGTGCCCGCGGGCCCGCGTACCGGCGGGGTGCTGCTGTCGGTCGGCGTCGCCGTCGCCGTGGTCGGGAACACGGGCCTGGCGGTGCTGGCGCGCTGGCTGACCGGCACCCGGCTCGGCGCCGTGATCCCGCTGGCCGGCTGGGTGCCGGTCGTGCTGTGGCTGGCCGCCGCGCGTCCCGAGGGGGACCTGCTGCTGCAGGCCAAGGCCGCCGGATACCTGTTCATGGTCCTCGGCGCGCTCGCGCCGGTGGTCGTGGCGATGATCGGGCTGCCGCCGCGCGGCCTGTCCGCCGTGCCGCTGCCCGGCCCGCGCGGCCGGTGACCGCCGCGGCCCGGCCCGGTCCGGACACGGCCGGTCCTTCGGCCCCGCCGGCTTCCCGGCTTCCCGGCTTCCCGCCTTCCCGGGCTTCGCCCCGGAGTTGGCCGAGCCCGGCTCCGGGCCCGTTGAGCCCAGCTCGGGGCCAGCCCTGGGCCAGCCTCGGGGCCAGCCCAGGGCCTGCTTCAGGAGCTGGGTCAGTTCAGGCGCGCCCGGGCGGCATGCGCGGCCTCGCGGGCGGCCGCCGCGGCGGCCGGCTCCAGCGGCCCGACCGCGTCGGCGAACGCCGTGAGATCCTCGGCGCCGCCCAGGAAGTCGCCGAGACGCACGCGCAGCTCCCCGCGCTCCCGGCGCAGGTGCACCGGGTGGTGGGGCAGCAGCAGGGACAGCTCGACGGCCCACAGCCGTGTCGTGGTGGCCTCCGTCCGGGCCGCCCAGACCCGGATGTTGCCCAGCACCCGCATCAGCAGGTCCACCGGGCCCATCGGCGCGAGGTACGCGCGGGTGAACGGCGCCCCGGTGGAGCGGACCCGTTCCGCGGCCTCGTGCACCGTGATCAGCCGGCCGCCGCAGAACGGGTCGACCAGGACGTTGCGGCCGGGCGAGCCGATACCGACGATGACGTGTCCGGGCAGCCCGACGGGATAGGCCGGGATCCCGAGGCGGCGGGCGACCTCCACCCAGACCACGGACAGCATGATCGGCAGGCCGCGCCGGCGGCGGAGCACCGAGCTGAGCAGAGAGGAGGACAGGCTGTCATAGTCCGCGGGGTCACCGTGGAATCCGCCTCGTACCCCGAGCGACTGCCGCAGGATCTCGGCGGCGGTGCGCACGTCCAGGCCGGCGAGCGTCTGGCCGGCGGCCGGCCCTTCCGCCGTGCCGGCGGCCGCGCCACCGGCGCCGCCAGCGCTGTCGGGGTCCCGAGCGGTGGCATCGGCGAGCCGGCCGGTCTGCGCGGCCAGCGCGTCCAGCTGGGCGAGCTCCCGCGCCGGGTCGAGGCCGGCCTCGGCCTCGGCCGCGATCAGCAGGCAGGCCAGCCCGAGATCGACGGGCTCCTGCCGGACGGTTTCAGCAAACTGGCGTCGTGTCCGTACAGTCATTGCGGGTTCGCCTCCGTCTGCCCCGCGGCCTGCCCCGAGCTGGACCGGCGTACCGGCTGTGGCGGGACCCGCCGCCCGGCGACCAGATCTGTTTCGGCGACTCTCACGATAGAACCGTCCCTGGTGCGTATCGTCAGGCAGCGATCGGCCCAGGACAGCAGCTCCCCCACGACGTCGGTCAGTGGCAGGGGCCCGGCGGCCCGTCGGCGGATCGATACCCTGGCGCCGGTGTCAGCAGGAGTGATACGGACGACATACACGACAAGCGAACGCCCTTGGTGTCGACACGGAACCGTTCAGGTCGATACTAGGGAATCAGTCGCCCGTGAGCCGAGGAGGAACAACCGGTGACCTACGTCATCGCGGAGCCTTGCGTCGATGTGAAGGACAAGGCCTGCATTGAGGAGTGCCCGGTCGACTGCATCTACGAGGGCGGACGGATGCTTTACATCCAGCCTGACGAGTGCGTCGACTGCGGAGCGTGCGAGCCCGTCTGTCCGGTGGAGGCCATTTACTACGAGGACGACGTGCCTGACCAGTGGAAGGGCTTCTCGGACTCGAACGCCCTGTTCTTCGAGGAGCTCGGCTCGCCGGGCGGGGCGTCGAAGGTGGGGGCGCTCGACTTCGACCCGCCCAGCGTCGCCGCGTTGGCGCCGCAGGCTGAGTCCTGACCGGGTCCGTGGGGCCTGCCGCGGCCACCGGGCTTCGGCAGGCCCGTCACCGCCGCGTGCGGCTGCCTGACTTCCCCTGGGACGCGCTGGCCCCGTTCGCGGAGAAGGCCCGTGCCCACCCGTACGGGCTGGTCGACCTCTCCGTCGGCACACCGGTGGACGCGACACCGCTGGTCGTCCAGCATGCCCTGGCCGCGGCGGCCAACGCGCCGGGCTATCCGACGACCGCCGGCACGCCCGAGCTGCGGGATGCCGCCGCCGGCTGGCTGGCGCGCCGGCTGGGCGTGATCGTCGACCCGTCCGCCGTGCTGCCGGTGATCGGGACGAAGGAGCTGGTCGCGCAGCTGCCCGGCCAGCTCGGGCTCGGCCCGGGGGACCGGGTCTGGATCCCGGCTCCGGCCTACCCGACATACGAGGTCGGGGCTCTGCTGGCCCGGTGCGAACCGGTCCTGGGCCCGGCGGACGGCGTGGGGCTGGTGTGGCTGAACACCCCGGCCAACCCGTCCGGGCGGGTACTGACCGTGGACGAGATGCGCGCCGTCATCGGCTGGGCGCGGGAGCGCGGCATCGTCGTCGCCAGCGACGAGTGCTACATCGAGCTGGGCTGGGAGGCCCGTCCCGTCTCGGTGCTGCACCCGGACGTCTGCGGCGGCTCGCACGAGGGGCTGCTCGCCGTCCACTCGCTGTCGAAACGGTCGAACCTCGCCGGCTACCGGGCCGGGTTCGTCACCGGGGATCCCCGGCTGGTGGCGGGCCTGCTGGAGGTCCGCCGGCACGCGGGCGCGATGGTGCCCACACCGGTCCAGGCCGCGATGACGGCCGCCCTGGCCGACGACATGCACGTCGCCGAGCAGCGGGCGCGTTACGCCAACCGCCGGGCCGTGCTCGCGGCGGCGCTGGCGGTCGCCGGTTTCACGATCGAACACAGCGAGGCCGGGCTCTACCTGTGGGCGACTCGCGGCGAGGACGCGTGGGCCACCGTGGACGCGCTGGCCACGGTGGGTGTGCTCGTCGCCCCCGGGACGTTCTACGGTGAGGTCGGCCGTCGGCACGTGCGGATCGCCCTGACCGGGCCGGACGCGCAGATCGCCACCGTGCCGGAACGGATGGCAGTGCTGCCGCCGCCGCAGGCTCCCGCGCCGTCCGTGGGGGGATATCATCCCGATGCCCGTACGACTGGGGCACACCCGGTGACGGCTCCTTCCTCGGCACCTCCGTTGGCGGCCCATCAGCTGTCCGCACCTCGTCCGCCTGCGGGCCAGCCGGTACGGGGCCCGCAGCCCGGCTCCACCGGCACGGGAGCGTTTCCCGTCGCGGCCTGGCCCACCTACGACGCCCCCGGCTACAGCACCTCCGGCCATGACAATCCTGCCTACGACAAGGCCGCCTATGACGGTGCCGGTTACGACGGCAACGGCGGGCACGGCGTCCAGGTCACAACAGAACCACCGGACATCCGGTAACCCCCAAATTGTGCCTTTGGCACAATTTGGGGACCCCTA
>NZ_CEVIVD010000045.1:20523-28918 GCF_982290655.1 Protofrankia sp. CiP1_Cm_nod3 | reverse complement strand
GCGAGGGGAAAGCCCGGATGGTGGGGTGCCTTCGGTCTACGGGGTTGTGAAGGAGCAGCGGGGGCCGGTGGCCTTGGCCAGCCGGAGATCCAGGGTGGCAAGCTTGGCGTCCAGCGACTCGGCGAGCGCCACGTACCAGCCGTCGTACGCGGTGATGTTCTCCCGCAGCTCCCACACCCGGGTGGCGAACGGCTCGTAGGCGAACAGTTCGACCCGTAGGCTCAGCAGGTCCGCGTGGGCCAGGGCGGCGGTGTCCGCCGAGATCTCACCGGCCAGGGCGGCCCGCCGCAGCACATTCGTGACCTCCACCGGCATGAGATGAGGCGCGGCCAGGTCATCGGTGGCAAGCAGGTGGTCCGCCCAGGTCCCGACCGGGCCGCTGTCGACGAGTGCCGCGACCACGAGACCGGAGTCGACGACGAGGGTCATCTGCGGTCGGCGTCATGGTGGCCGAGGATCGACTCGACCGACAGGTGGCTGCCAACGCGTTGCTTGCGGTCACGGACCCGTGTGAGCAGCACCTCCGCGTCCGGCCGCCGGGCCAGTTCGATCAACTGGGAGCGCAGGTACTCCTGGAGGGAACGGCCGCTGAGCGCGGCCCGCGCGGCGAGTTCGTCACGGGTCCCGTCAGGGACGTCCCGAATCGTGATTGCGGTGACCATAGCAGCATTCTGCTGCTGGAAGCAGCGGATAGCAAGCGGCTGGCGTATGCCTGCAGACGTCTCGTCGGTGGTCCGCCGGGTCTGTCGGTGAGTTTCTGCTGTGTCCGTCGGTGTGCGATACGGGGATCTTTATCGGACAGGCTGATCGTGTTCTCGGCCGGCCCGGGCGGGGCCGGGGGAGGCAATCGGTTGGGCAGCCGCTGGTCCGCCTCGTTAAGGTCGTGACCGTGAGCAGCTCAGCCAGGATTTCCGACTCCGCCGGCTCCGCCGCCGGCCCAGCCGTCGACTCGGCCATCGATCCCGTCATCGACACGTTGTGGGAGAACCCCGACGTGTCCGAGACGCCGGACGGCCGCGACGTGTACGACGTCGTAGTCGAAGCGGTCAGCCTGTTGGACGCAGGGAAGGCGCGGGTCGCCCACGTCACCGACACCGGTGACGTCGTCGTGGACGAGCGGGCCAAGCGTGCCATCCTGCTCGCCTTCCGGGTCCTGCCGATGGCCGAGTCCGCCGCCGGGGACTTTCGCTACCACGACCGGGTGCCGTTGAAGACGTCCTTCGACGGGGTGCGGGTGGTGCCGGGCGCGATCGTCCGCTGGGGCGCGTATGTCGAGCCCGGCGCGGTGCTCATGCCGAGCTACACCAACATCGGCGGATACGTCGGGGCCGGCACCCTGGTCGACACCTGGGCGACGGTCGGCTCCTGCGCGCAGATCGGCCGTCGGGTGCACCTGTCCGGCGGCGTCGGCATCGGCGGGGTGCTGGAGCCGCCGAACGCGAAGCCGGTGGTGGTCGAGGACGACGCGTTCATCGGCAGCCGGTGCATGGTCGTGGAGGGCGCGCGGGTGCGTCGCGGCGCGAAGCTCGGCGCGGGCGCGATCCTGACCGCGTCCACCCATGTCTTCGACGCGGACACCGGCGAGGAGTACCCCCGGGGCGAGATCCCCGAGCGGGCGGTCGCGGTCGGGTCCAGCCGGGTGAAGTCGTTCCCCGGCGGGGACTACGCGCTGCCGTGCGTCCTCGTGCTGCGGACCCTCGCCGAAGGCGAGATCCACGACAAGCTCGCGCTCAACGACGTCCTGCGGGAGCACGGTGTCGCACCCTGAGCCGGGGAGGCGAGGCAACGGGGAGAGATGCCGACGAGGGAGACGAAGCGACGGGGAGACGAAGCGACGTGAGCCCGGGCATGCGCCTTGATCTGAGCCTGTCGGCGACGGAGCTGACCCGCGCTGTCGTCGACATCCCCTCGCCGAGCGGGGCCGAGAGCACGCTCGCGGACGCGGTCGAGGAGGCCCTGACCGGCCTCGGCGGGCTGCGGGTGGACCGTGACGGCGACGCGGTCGTGGCCCGGACCGGGCTGGGCCGGCAGACCCGGGTGCTGCTCGCCGGGCATCTGGACACCGTCCCGGTCGCGGACAACCTGCCCAGCCGGCTGGTGGACGGGCACCTGTACGGATGCGGGACCTCGGACATGAAAGCCGGGGTGGCCGTGATGCTGCGGCTGGCGGCCGCTCTCGCCGGCTCAGCCGCGCCCGCTGGGCCCGCCGGCTCCGCTGGTGTCGCTTCGTCCGCATGGTCCGGGGGCTTCGTTCCCGCGCACGACGTGACCTGGGTCTTCTACGACAACGAGGAGGTCGACGCCGTCCGCAACGGCCTGCGCCGCCTGGCCGCGAACCACCGGGACTGGCTGGACGCCGACCTCGCGCTGCTCCTGGAGCCGACATCGGGCGAGATCGAGGCCGGCTGCCAGGGCACCCTGCGGGTGGCCGTCACGGTGCCGGGACGCCGGGCGCACTCGGCCCGGTCATGGCTCGGGGAGAACGCGATCCACCGGGCCGCGCCGTTACTGGAACGGCTCGCCAGCTACCAGCCGCGGACGGTGACGATCGACGGCTGTGTGTACCGGGAGGGCCTCAACGCCGTACGGATCACCGGCGGAGTGGCCGGCAACATCATTCCGGACGCGTGCGAGGTCCTGGTCAACTACAGGTTCGCTCCGGACCGTGATGTCATCCAGGCGCTCGGTCACGTCCGGGAGGCCCTGGACGGGTTCCCGGTCGAACTGACCGACAGCGCGGCCGGCGCGCTGCCCGGGCTGACCGCGCCGGCCGCGGCCGCGTTCGTCCAGGCGGTGGGGCGCACGCCCGTCGCCAAGTACGGCTGGACCGACGTGGCCCGGTTCGCCGCCCTTGGCATCCCGGCGCTCAACTACGGCCCGGGTGATCCCAACCTTGCCCATACCCGGGACGAACACGTCGCGCTGGGGCTGATCGACGCCGCCGAGGACGTGCTGCACCGCTATCTGGCCGGGCCGGCCGCCGGCCGCGGGCGGCGGTGAGCGCGCCGGCGTCATGACGCGAACCCGTCGTAGGGGGATCGCTGTGGGAGGGGCCGGAGCGGGAAGGGCTGGAGCGGGAAGGGGACCGGCCGTGCGCATCAGCGGGTGATGCCGGCAATACCCGGGACGAGACCGGCGCGCAGCGCGTCGATGATCGGTGTGGGTATGCCGGTCGAAGCCGCCCAGGCCAGGACACCGCCGTTTCGTGACCGCAGCAGGTCGAGGAACATGTCCATGGTCCGGGCCTGCAGCAGTGCCGGGCCGAGCCCGGCCGGGCTCGACGCGCCGTACAGTGGATTCTGCTCCAGCCGGGCGGCGATGTGGTGCGCGTGGTGGTTGCTACGCAGGAAGTCCCGCGCGATCTCGTCGTTCCTGACCCCGACCAGGCTCAGGAGAATAGCCGCTATGAGACCGGTCCGGTCCCGGCCGGCGGCACAGTGGAAAAGGACGGGGACGTTCCTGTCCAGGGAATCGGCGATGATGCCGAAAACCTTCCCGATGGTGGCTGAGCCTTCCATGAGGTTCTTGTAGTAGCCCTCGGCGAGCGCCGCGGGATCGCGGCCGTCGGGAAACGGCTCCCGGCCGATCCGGCCCTCCGGCATCACGGAGAGATGGTATGTCTCGAGTTCCGGGAAGATGCGCTGGTCCTGCAGCCCGTCACCGTCGGCCTCCTCGGCCGTCCGCAGGTCGATGATGACACCGATTCCCGCTGCGTCCAGGAGATAGCCGCGGTCGCTCGCCGACAGGCCGTGCAGCGCGTCCGACCTGAACACGAGCCCGTGCCGGGTGGCCTGCTCGTCGTGCAGCGCCAGTCCACCAAGATCCCGGAAGTTGAACAGGCTGTCGAACTCGAAGGACACTGGCCGGCCCCCTCGACATGTATAAAAAGATCTTGCCGTCCGGTGGCAGAAGTGAATCCTACCCCAGGCCCGGGGCCCGCGAGGTGTCCGTTGAAATCACATCCGGCAACAAGTGGTGGGCGGAGGGCCCGGAATATGTCATGACCCGACGGCGCCGGGGAACGGCCGTCGGCTGCCCGTTGCCTTCGTGCCGGGCGCCGGAGGTACGCGCCGTGGCCGGCCCGGCCTCGCGGCAGGGCCGGCCACACGCTGGGCGCGGCCGGCGGGGCGGGCGGTATCCCGGTGCCTGGTAATCAGAGCGGATCCGGCCCGTGACGACATACGGGATTCACGTCCACAACAATTCCGTAATAACTGGGCCGGAATAGGCGGCGAAGTGGTGGCACCGTAACGTCCGGGACAGGTGTCGGGAATCGGGCGGCCCCGTCCTCGTGACGGGCTCCGGTGGCCCCGGGAGGCGATCGCCGGAACGCGGGAGGCCCGTTCCGGGCGCGGGGCCGCGCCGTGTCCGCAACGTCGCTACGCGAGAGCCCGGCGCGAGACGGCGAGGTCGCGGGTGCCGCGGATCGCCGCCACCGTCTCCAGGATCTTCCGGGTCGGTGCCACCTGGTGGGCCCGGAAGATCCTGGCGCCGAGCCACGCGCTCACCGCGGTCGCGGCCAGGGTGCCTTCCAGCCGCTCCGTCACGGGGCTGTCGAGGACCTCGCCGATGAAGTCCTTGTTCGACAGGGCGACGAGCACCGGCCATCCGGTGGCGGCCAGTTCCGGCAGCCGGCGGGTCGCCTCCAGGGAGTGGCGGCTGTTCTTGCCGAAGTCGTGCCCGGGATCGACGATGATGCCCTCGGGCCGCACGCCGAGCGCCCTGGCGCGTTCGGCGAGCCCGGTCGTCGTGGCGACGATGTCGGCGACCACATCGTCGTAGGTGACCCGGTGCGGGCGGGTACGCGGCGGCTGGTGCCCGGCGTGGGTGCAGACCAGGCCCAGCCCGTGCTCGGCGGCGACCTCGGCGAGCCGGGGGTCGGCGCCGCCCCACGCGTCGTTGAGCAGGTCGGCGCCCTCGGTCGCCACGATCCGGCCGACCTCGGCGCGCCAGGTGTCCACACTGATCACGATGTCGGGGTGCCTGGCGCGGACCAGCGCGACGAACCCGCCGACCCGGCGCAGCTCCTCGGCGGTGTCGACATCCTCACCGGGAGCGGCCTTGACCCCGCCTATGTCGATGATCCGGGCGCCTTCCGCGACCGCGCGCTCGACGGCGGCCAGCGCCTCGCGCTCGCCGTAGGTGGCGCCCCGGTCGAAGAAGGAGTCCGGCGTCCGGTTGACGATCGCCATGATCACCAGGTCGGACGGGTGGAACGTCGACGAACCGAGCCGCAGGTCGCCACCACAGCCCGCGGGGAACACCGGGAGAGGGGCATCCGGTGCTCCTGGCGTACCGGCGGTCCCGACGTCGGTGGGCATCCGGGCCAGCTTAGCTGGTCACCCGTCCACGGACCGCCGCGCGGCCGAGGGGCAGGGGCCGCCGGCCGGCTGTGGGCAGGGGCCGCCGCGCATCGCGGACTTCCCCGAGCAGCCCGGCAACGGCGGCAAGCGCGCGGAAGGGGTGGCACATGCGGCGGGACTCCGCCAGCCGTGTAACGATCGTTGGGTGTTGCTCGCTGTCGAGATCGTGGTTGTCGCCGCCATCGTCTTCGCTGTCGCGGCCCTGGCGGTGGGCAGGTTCGACCGGTTGTCGCCCGCTCCGCGCGACGCGGCTGACCAGCGCCTGCCGTCACCGACGATGTCCGCGGACGATGTGGCCGGTATCCGGTTCGAGATGGCGCTACGGGGATACCGGATGGCCGACGTGGACGCGGTGCTTGCGCGCCTTGCCGGCGAGCTCGCCTGGCGTGACGCCGAACTCGCGCGGCGGGACGAGGAGATGGTGCGGCTGGCCTCCTTCGCCCGGCTCGATCGCTACCCCTGGCCCGCCCGGGGCGCGGACCAGGATGGCTGGGGCAGCCAGGCCGAGGGCCCGGATGTCACGGGCACCCGCCAGCCGACGGACGCCGCCGGCATACGGCGTCTGTCGGGCACACCGGACGGCCCGCACGGCCCGCTGCCCGCGCCGCCGCCGGGCTGACGCCTGCCAGCGCCGTGCCTGCCGGCGGGCTGCTGGCGCCCCGCCAGGCCCTGGCGGCGGCGTGGCGTGTTGTGCTGCTGTTGTGTCGAGCCGCGGCGGGTGGCGTGCGGGCGACACGGCGGTGACTTTCCCGTCGTCCACGGTGTCCTTATCGTTGGTGTTGGTTCGAATCGTGTTCGTGTTGGCGGTCCGGGGGTGCCTTTGGTGGTTTGCGGACCTGTCAGCCTGTGTCTGTTGTGGCGCTGCGGGGTGACGTGTTTCGGTTCCCGGCCTGTTCTCCGGGATAATCGCTGGTGGTAGCAGGTCCGACGGCAGGAAGAGGTGCACCGATGGCGGCCATGAAGCCGCGGACGGGTGACGGTCCGCTCGAGGTCACCAAAGAGGGGCGCAGCATAATCATGCGCGTCCCGCTCGAAGGGGGTGGCCGTCTCGTGGTGGAGCTGTTGCCTGACGAAGCGAAAGATCTTGGGGACGCCCTGAAGTCGGCGGCCGGCTAAGCGTGCGCAGCCAGCGTGCCTGACGTTGTGGACAGTGGTTGGGCTGCTGCCCGTCCGCCGATTGTGAGGCCGTGGGCCGGCGCCCCGCTGGACGCCGGTGCCCCGGTGCTGGCTTTGCTGACCCTCCCGCCGGAGAAGGCGGGTGCGTTCGCGGTGGTCACCCCGGCCGGGCGCGCGGTCGGCGAGTCCCTCGGCATCGATCTTGATCTTCTGCTTGCGGGGGAACGCGCCAGCGGTGACCAGGGCGAGGTGATCGCCATCCCGCTGGGGCGTGCTGCCGGCCCGCGTAAGCTGCTGCTGGTGGGGGCCGGCAAGCGGGACGCGGCGGCGTGGCGGGCCGCCGGTGCCGCGCTGGCCCGCCGGGCCGGGCCGGCCGACCGGGCCGCCGTGCTCGCCGACGCCCGGGCCGGTGTGGACGCGGCCGCCGCACGGGCCTTTGCCGAGGGCCTGGCGCTGGCCTCCTACCGGCCGTTCGCCGCTTGCGGGCATCCGGCCGCCGCGGTGGGCGGGACGAGCGCGCCGCGCGGCGCGGCTGGTCATGCCGATGACCCCGGCCTCGGCGGCACCCCTGCCGAGCCCGTCACCGTTGAGCCCGTCACCGTTGAGCCTGCCGGTACCGGTACTGGTGTCGAGTCCGCCGCCGATGCCGGGCCCGACGTCGCCGACGAGCCGTCGAGGATCCTGCGTGAGGTGACGCTCGTCGTCCCGGATCCGGACGACGTCGGCCTGCGGGCGTCGCTCGCCGCCGCCGCCGCGGCCGCTCGTGCCGTCCACCTCGCCCGTGATCTGATCAATACGCCGAGCCTGCTGAAGTCACCGGCCTGGTTCGCCGACCGCGCGGTCGAGCTCGGCCGGGCCGCCGGCCTCGACGTCGAGGTGCTCGGCCCCGACGAACTGGCCGGCGAGGGCTTCGGGGGGCTGGTCGCGGTGGGCGCGGGCTCGACACGCCCACCCCGGCTGGTGCGGCTGACCTACAGCGGCCCTTCGGCCGGCGCTCCCTCGGCCGGCGGCCCCTCGTCGGACGGGGCGCGCGCGTCGGCGGACGCCCGGCACGTGGTGCTGGTGGGCAAGGGGATCACCTTCGACTCCGGTGGCCTGTCGTTGAAGCCCGCGACGTCCATGACCACCATGAAGACCGACATGTCCGGCGCCGCGGCCGTCCTGGCGACCATGGTGACGCTGCCGGCCCTGCGGGCTCCCGGGCGCGTCACCGCGCTGCTCTGCCTCGCCGAGAACATGATCGGCGGGGGCGCGCTGCGGCCCGGGGACGTCATCTCCTGCTGGGGCGGCACCACCGTCGAGGTGCTCAACACCGACGCCGAGGGGCGCCTGGTGCTCGCGGACGGGCTCGCCTACGCCGCCACCCTGGCACCGGACGCGATCGTCGACCTGGCGACCCTCACCGGCGCGGTCACGATCGCGCTGGGCCGCAGGACGGCCGGCCTGTTCGCCTCCGACGAGGTCCTGGCCGAGCAGCTCTCGTCCGCGGCGGCGGACGCGGGCGAACGGGTGTGGCGCCTCCCGCTGGTCGAGGACTACCGGCCGGCGCTGGAGTCCACCGTGGCCGACCTGGCGAACACCGGTAGCGCGCTGAACGTCTCCGGTGGGTCGATCACGGCCGCGCTCTTCCTGCGGGAGTTCACCGGTGGCCTGCCCTGGGCACATCTGGACATCGCCGGCACCGCCCGCTCCGACTCCGACGACGGCGAGATCAGCAAGGGCGGGACGGGCTGGGGCGTACGTACCCTCCTGGCCTGGCTGGCCTCCTGACCCCTCCTACGGTGCTGTCGGCGGCCCGGCGAGGTTATGCCGATACGGCATAGGTCATGTCCAGCGGATGTTCGATCATGCGGGATGCCGTCTGGATCACCGCCGGCGTCAACCAGCATCCATCCGGAGCAGGCCCGGCCGCGCGG
>NZ_CEVIVD010000045.1:16255-20105 GCF_982290655.1 Protofrankia sp. CiP1_Cm_nod3 | reverse complement strand
GAACGGCGGAACGAACGGCAGAAACAGCCTGGCCGAACGAACGGCCTAAAGCGCCGGTCGTGTAACCATACGTATCCTCGCGCACAGCAGCACACGTCGATGGACGCCAGCCGCCGAAGAAGATCAGCGCGAGTTTGTCGCTGTGTACGCTGACACGGCCAAAGAGCGCACACGACAACAAACTCGCGCCGATCATGGCCTGCGTGGGTGGTTACGGACGGGGCTCGCGCTACTTGACCGACGCTCTAGCCGACCGGTGAGGACCTGGCGACCACGGCGACCAGGAGGCCGCCGTAGCCCGTGGTCAGGAGCATGGGGGTCAGCCGGCTGTCGTCGCGGACGGCGGCGACCAGCTCCCGGGCCGCGATGGCCTCGGCGTCGCGGGCGTCGGGATCGGCGACCCGCCCGCCGGCGAGCGCGCCGGTGAAGACCACGATGCCGCCCGCCCGCAGCAGGCGGAGGGCCTGGCTGAGGTAGTCGGTGGCCTCGCGCTGGTCCGCGTCGCAGAAGACCAGGTCGTAGGCGCCGTCGGTGAGCCTGGGCAGGACGTCGAGCGCGCGCCCGGTGATCAGCCGGCTGCGGTTGGGTGCCATGCCGGCGTCCGCGTACGTGCGGCGGGCCAGCCGCAGATGCTCGGCTTCGACGTCGATGGTGGTCAGGGTCCCGTCCGGGCGCATCCCGCGCAGCAGCCAGGTGCCGGACACGCCGGTCCCTGTCCCGATTTCGACAGCTGTGCGGGCTGCCACAGAGGCGGCGAGGAAGCGCAGGATGGAACCGGTGCCCGGGGTGACCGGGACGATACCGACCTCCTCGGCGCGGGCTCGGGCAGCCCGCAGGGGAGGGTCTTCCAGCAGGAAGCCCTCCGTGTATGCGGCGGTCGGATCGACGGCCCCGGTGACTGTGTCGGGCATGACATAGGCAGCCTACGGGAACGCCGGGTGCTGATGGCGCGTTCGTCTTGGCAACGCGCCTCGTGTCGGGGATGGATCGAGGGGAGAACAGCCGGTGTCCGCTGCGGGTTTTGCCGCGCCATGGCCGGCGCGTCGGGTACGTTCGTCTCGAACCGATCGAGAGGCGGCTGTGAACGGACAGGACGCGCGCCTGGCCACGTTCACGTCTGGCCGGCTGGCTCCGCCACGTCCGGCCTCGGAGGAGAACGCCGCCGGGTCTGTCGCGGCCGATGCCGCTGGCACGGTCGGTGGCGACGCGGCCGCGTGGGTCCCACCCACCTGGGAAGAGGTCGTACGGGACCACGGTAACAGGGTGTACCGTCTCGCCTACCGTCTTACGGGTAACGCGCACGACGCCGAAGACCTCACCCAGGACGTCTTCGTGCGCGTGTTCCGGTCGTTGGCGGACTACACACCCGGCACCTTCGAGGGCTGGCTGCACCGGATCACCACGAACCTCTTCCTGGACCGGATGCGACGCCAGCAGAAGATCCGTTTCGACGCGCTGCCGGACGACCCCGAGCGGCTGGCGGGCCGTGAGGCGAGCCCTGAGGCCGTCTACGCGGAGTCGCACTTCGACGCCGACATCGAAGGCGCACTGGCCGCGCTCCCGCCGGACTTCCGGGCCGCGGTCGTGCTCTGCGACATCGAGCAGCTCTCCTACGAGGAGATCGCGCAGACCCTGGGGGTGAAGCTCGGCACGGTCCGCAGCCGGATCTCCAGGGGACGCGCGATGCTGCGGCAGGCGCTCGCCGACCGGGCGCCGCGCTCCTCGGCCTACCTGCCCACAGCCGGGGAAGCGGCGCTGCTGGCCGTGGCCGACGAGCCGGCCGGCAGCAACGCGGCCGTCTCGCCGACGGCCATGGCCGGGCCGCAGTCCCCGCCCATGGCCGACAGCCGGGCCCCGGCGGATGACGGGGCGCACCGGCCACACCGGTCGCACCGGATCCCTCGCCGGGCGGCGGCTGCGAGCGCACCGCCGACCACGGCGCATGTGGGCGGTGCGACGTCCACGCCGGAGCGGCAGGCGTGAGCGAACACCATCTTGGTGATCGGATCGCCCCGCTGGTCGACGGGCAGCTCGACCATGACGACCGGGACCGCGCCCTGGCGCATCTCGCCCGCTGTCCCGCCTGCCAGTGGGAAGTAGCCGAACTGCGTCGCCTCAAGGCGCGGCTGGCGGCGCTCGGCGGCCCTGTGCTGCCGGGTTGTGTGGCGGACAGGCTGCTGCGGATGGCCGCGGCCGCCATCCCCACCCGGTTCGTCGCGGGTACTCCCTCCGCCACGGACAACGACCGGGTGCTTGCCGGCCCCGCGTTTCCAGCCGGCTCCGCGTTTCCAGCCAGCCCCATGCTTCCGGCCGATCCAGCGGCTCCCGTCGGCTACCCGGTCGCGCAGCCGCCCGCCGGCATCCCTGAGAGGTTCCGGTCCGGCCATCCCCATGGCTGGGGAGACGTCCACGCGGCCGGCTCGACGTGGTCGCCGCCGCAGGCGCATGTGCCCACCGGGAGGCGGGCGTTCACGGCCGGGACGCCGGCCGTCCCAGCCGCTGTGATCTTGCCTGCGGCCCTGTCAGAGGCGTCGACGAAGGAGGGATGGACGGCGGCCGGCCGGCCGTCCCCACGGGTGGCACCACGCGTGACCACGCCGGCCACGGGTGGCCGGCGCCCGCGGCCCGGGCCGGCGGATCCGCGTGTACGCGCGGCGTATCGCCGTAGCCGGGCCAGGCGCACCCTGGTGGGCTCGGCGGCCGTGCTGCTTTTCGCCGTCGCGGGAGCCGCGTTCGGGGAGGCGCGCGCTCCCAGCGGGCTTCCCGCGTCGTCGACCCTTCCGGCCGTGGTGCCGGTGGTACAGCCGAGCTTCACCACCGGTGTCACCGCGGTCAGGGTCAGCCGTCTGGCACCGACGGTCAGCGTGGTATCCGTACCGGTCAGCGTACGGCGTCCCCTCGCCGGCAAGCCGTAGGCGGAACGTCGGCGAACCGGGCAAGCCGTGGGTGGAGAACCGGGCAGACCGCAGCTGGGAACTGTCGTCCGCACACGGCGGAAGCCGCCTACAGCCGAAGGCATCGTAGGTGGAAACCGCTGCCTGTATGGCGGATGTCACCTACATGACGGAAGTCACCTACGCTGCCCTGGCAGCCCGGGATCCGTGTCGCGAGTCGTACGGTGGTAGGCGCGTGAACGGTGCGCTATGGTCATCCGCCTGCGGGTGTCACGGCGGTTGACGACTCAGCTCGTCTCCGAACACGTTCCGGAGTCGGTCTGCTGAATATCGGTGACTACGCTGGGCTTTCCGACGCGTCGCGAGGAGCGGCTCGGTGGATCCGAGGCCAGGCGACGATCCGGAGGGCAGGCCCCAGCGGCGGTCGGGAGGCGAAGCGGTCATGAGCAGTGGCAGCGAGAATGTCGCCGTTCCCTCGCGCTCCGGGCCTGTCACGGGGTACTCGCCACAGGCGGGATCCACGGCGGACACGCCCGCTGGCCTGGGGCCGGGCGGGGCGAAGCAGGAGCCGTCGGAGTCGGGAAATATCACTGGAATAGCGCATTCGGGTACGAAAAATGACATGAGCTGGCTCGACGGCGCCGTCCGCGGGCCCTCCGACCCGCCAACCGATCCGTGGTGGACCCGTCCGGCCCCGGGGCCGGTCCCGGTTACCGGTACCGGATGGCCGGGCGGTGCCGCGCTGCCGATCGGCCTGCGGCGGCCGGCCGGTACCCAGTGGTGGGGTGCCGCCGCGCGTACGGGCGTCAGCGCCGGTCCGGTGGCCGCCGACATCACGACCACCGAGGACGCCATGGATGGCGGCCCGACCGCTGTCGGTGCTGCCGACGGCAGCGTGCGGGCGGGTGACCGTGTCGCTGGTGCCGCTGGTGCCGTTGAGCCGGCCGGCGCCCGCC
>NZ_CEVIVD010000045.1:11837-16230 GCF_982290655.1 Protofrankia sp. CiP1_Cm_nod3 | reverse complement strand
CGGGTGGGCCGCGCCGGGCCGCGCCGGCGAGATTCCGCCGCCTTTCGTCGCTCCCGGTGCTGGCGCTGCTGCTCGCGGGGCTGCTCGGCGGGGTGGTCGGTGGCATGATCGGTGCCTACGGCGCGTCCGGTGGCGACCACGGCTGGACGGCCTCGTCCGCGCCCGCGTCGCAGGGCGCGGCAGGCGGCGGCACGCCGGCCCCGGGTGAACGCAGCGTCCCGGTCTCCGTCATCGCCGCGCGGGTGCTGCCGTCCGTGGTCACGATCAGTGTGGTCACCCAGGCCGCGACCGCGACCGGCTCCGGTGTGATCATCAGGCCGGACGGCTACATCCTGACCAACAACCACGTGCTGGCCAACGTCAGTGCGAAGGCGCGCGTCTCGGTGACCCGCTACCAGGACCTGCAGCCGATGCCAGCGGAGATCGTCGGCCGTGATCCCAGGACCGACCTCGCCGTCATCCGGATCCGGGCGGACGGCCCGCTGCCCGCGGCGACGCTGGGGCGTTCCGGGTCGCTCGTGGTCGGCGCCCCCCTGGTCGCCATCGGCGCGCCCCTGGGGCTGGCCGGGACCGTGACCACCGGTATCGTCAGCGCGCTGGACCGTGACCCGACCGTGCCGGTGGAATCCGGCGGGGAGTCGCTGCTCATCGGCGCGATCCAGACCGACGCCGCCATCAACCCGGGCAATTCGGGCGGTCCGCTGCTGGACGGGAGCGGCCAGGTCATCGGCATTAACACGGCGATCGCGACAGTGCCCGGTGGTTACGGTGAGCATGGCATGTCCGGGAACATCGGTGTCGGTTTCGCCATCCCGATCGACTACGCGAAGTCGGTGGCCGATGAGATCATCCAGACTGGGCGGGCCACCCATCCGCACATCGGGGTGTCCGCGGTCACGGTTGCGGCGAACGCCCCCACGGGGGCCGGGACGTCCGCCGGTGTCCTGGTCCGTGGCGTCGAGGCCGGGGGGCCGGCGGCACTGGCCGGGCTGCGTCCCGGCGATCTCATCACCAGGATCGGAGACGTCGCTGTCGGTAGCATCAACGATCTGATCACGGCGACCCGGGCACACCGGGCCGGCGAACGGATCACTGTGACGTTCGAGCGGGACGGCCGGGCGCAGGCTGCTCAGGTGACCCTGCGGGAGCAGTCCGGCTGACCGTGCGGCCACGGCCGGCCGTGTCGGATGCCCGTGTCCGCTGGTTGACGGCTTGGTACGGGGTTGACGGCTGGTACGGGTAGGTGGGCGGAACGCGGTCGATGCTCGGGCTCCGGGGCCGGCCCCGGAGCTCCGGTTCCGGAGCCGTTGCGATGATGGCGACGTTGTGATGCCAGAAACACAATGATCGTATGATGGCGGTGACATTGCGATGACAGTATTGTGACGACGACACTGCGATGGGTGGTTGTCCGGGCGTTGTCCGCATAGTTGGAGACCGGTCAGGCGTGGCCCGGGCGACGGCTGGCCGGTGGATGTCGGCAAGCCTGTTTCGTTGATCGCGATTGCAGGGTAGTGTGAAACTGTGTTCAACGGCGTTGGATGGGGCGAGATCGCTGTCCTGTTGGTGATCGGCCTCTTCGTGTTCGGCCCGGAGCGGCTGCCCAAGGTCGCCCGCGACGCGGGCCGGATGCTGCGTCAGATCCGCCAGGCCGCCACCGGGATGCGCGAGGAGCTGCGCTCCGAGCTCGGCCCGGAGTTCGCCGACCTCGATCTGCGGACCCTGCACCCCAAGACCTTCGTCCGCAAGCACCTGCTCGAGGACGACGATCCGGTGCTGCCGTCCTACCTGTCCAAGCGGACGTCCTTCGACAAGATGCTCTTCGACGACGACTCCGACGCCCTGCCCGGGGCGGTGGATCCGCCTCGTCCGCGGCTTTCCTACGACTCCGGTTCCTATGAGGACGCCGCCATCCAGGTGAAGCCCACTCTGTCGCTGGCCAAGGCGTCGCCGGATGGAACGTCCCTGGCCAAGCCGTCCTCGACCGGGCCGTCGTTGACCACGTCGTCGCCCGGGTCCGCGGCTTCCGCCTCCCTGGCGAAGGCCACCTCCCTGACGAAGAGCACGTCCGACAGCTCGGGCCGGCCGGGCCCAGAGGTGTCCTCCGGAGCCGGCGGTGGCGCCTCTCCCACGGCTGGCGGCGGTACCGCGGCCGGCCAGCCGCCGGTCGCGCCGCCGTTCGACGGCGACGCGACCTGAGTTCCCGGCCCGCCCGGAAGGCCGTTGGACGGACGGTCCAGGAGGCTGTTCGGGGGGCAGCCGCGTCCTATCAGTGTTCCCGCAGGCCACTGCCCTGCTCGTTCCCGCCTTGCTCCGAGATCGTACTCGGAAGATCGCCGACAGGAGCCGGCTGAGGGATCCGCCGCGGTCAGTGCTGCCGGGCCGGAGTGAGGCCGAGGGAACGGCCCGCCAGCCCACGGGAGCGGGACGACAGGCGTTCGGCCACCCCCCGGAGGATCTTCCCCGCTTCGGAGTCCGGATCGGAGATCGCCAGCGGGACGCCATTGTCTCCGCCTTCCCGCAGCCGGACGTCGATCGGCACCTGCCCGAGCAGGGGCACCGCGTGCCCGAGGACCCGGCTGAGGCGCTCGGCCACGGCGATGCCGCCGCCGGAGCCGAAGACGTCCACCCGCCCGTCACAGTGCGGGCAGGGCAGCCACGCCATGTTCTCGACCACGCCGACGACGTTCTGCCGGGTCTGGACCGCCACTGTGCCGGCCCGCTCCGCGACCTCGGTCGCGGCGAGCTGCGGAGTGGTGACCACAAGAAGCTCGGAGGAGGGCACGAGCTGCGCCAACGAGATCGCGATGTCGCCGGTGCCCGGGGGCAGGTCGAGCAGCAGGACGTCGAGGTCGCCCCAGAACACGTCCGAGAGGAACTGCTCCAGCGCGCGGTGCAGCATGGGGCCACGCCATGTCACAGGCTGGTTTCCCCGGGTGAACATACCGGTGGAGATGACCTTGACGCCGTGCGCCTGCGGCGGCATGATCATCTTTTCGACCTGGGTGGGCAGACGGTCCACGCCCAGCATCCGGGGGATCGAGTGCCCGTAGATGTCGGCATCGAGGACGCCGACCGACAGTCCGGAGCGGGCCATCGCCGCGGCCAGGTTGACCGTCACCGACGACTTGCCGACGCCGCCCTTGCCGCTGGCCACCCCGTACACCCGGGTCAGCGAGCCGGGCTGGGCGAACGGGATCGCCCGGGTGGCGGTTCCTCCGCGCAGCTTCGTGTGCAGGGCGGCGCGCTGCTCGGCCGTCATCACCTCGAGGCGGACCCGCGTGCCTCGCACGCCCGGCACCGCGGTGACCGCCCGATCGACCCGAGAGACGATCTCCTCGCGCATCGGGCAGCCCGCGACCGTCAGCAACACCACGACGTCCACGGTGTTGTCGTCGGTGACACGTACCGACTCGACCATGTCCAGTTCGGTGATCGGACGCCCGATCTCAGGGTCGAGCACCGTTGCGAGAGCTGCCTGGATCGCGTCCGCGCTAGGCCGGGAAGCAGACAAGAGAACCTCGACCGGTCTGTGTGATGGTGCGTGCGGCTCCTGCCGGCACGCCTGCACGTCCACCATAACCGTAGGTCCAGCCTGGACGCGTCCGACAAGGTACGAACCCGGCCGCTTCCGGCGCGGACGGCACGGCCCCCGGGCGAGCGGTGCTCGGCGGCGCGCCGACCGGCGCCCTGGCGTGACCGGGCCGCCCACGGCCGTCCACGGGCCGGGCGCGGCTGTCGAGAGGTGATGGGCCGGCTGTCAACCCGTCGAGGTCGGTCAAATTGTCGATCATCTGACATCCCTGGCGAGTCCGAGCCCGCGCCCATAGTGCCGACGTACTCTGATCCACGTGACGGTGGACGAGCAAACAGTGGAACAGGAACCGCTGGTCGACCCGCGATCGATGCGCGCGTGGCGTCAGTTCCTGCGAGCTCATTCCTACGTTACCCGCAAGCTGGAAAGCGACCTCGAAACCGAGCACCATTTGCCGCTGGCCTCCTACGACGTGCTGGTGCAGCTTTCCGAGGCGCCGGAAGGCGCGTTGCGGATGAACGAGCTCGCGGAGGCGGTGCTGCTGTCGCGCAGCGGACTGACCCGGCTGGTCGACCGGCTGGAACGTGAGGGCCTGGTCGAGCGCCGCTCGTGTCCGTCGGACGCGCGGGGGACGCTGGCCACCCTCACCCCGGAGGGCCGCCAACGGCTGCGGGTCGCGTCCCGGACCCATCTCGCCGGGGTGTCCAAACACGTGACCAGCCACTTCAGCCCCGACGAACTGGACACACTCGCCGACCTGCTGGGCCGGCTCGACCATTACCCGCCCGCGCGGCACCCACCGGGCGGTGGCTGCGGCCAGAGCGTGTAGCCGGCCGGCGGCCCGGCGCCCGGCCGGGG
>NZ_CEVIVD010000045.1:8185-11170 GCF_982290655.1 Protofrankia sp. CiP1_Cm_nod3 | reverse complement strand
CGGGCGGACGGTCGTGGCTGGCCGTTGACCGGCCGGTGACCGGTCAGCGGGCTGGTGCCGCCGGGCCGGTCAACGGTTCGGCGCCGCGGGCCGCGGCGACCAGCGCGTCCAGCGCCCGCCGGGAGGTCGTCTCCGCGCCGAGCGGCTGGGGCTTGCTCGCCCCGTGGAAGTCGCTCGCGCCGGTGGCGATCAGATCCAGGTCCGCGGCCAGCCGGCGTAGCCGGGCGCGGGCGTCCGGGGTGTGGTCGGGATGGTCCACCTCCAGGCCGCCGAGGCCGTCGCGGGCCAGCCGCGCGATCACGTCCGGGCCGATGGTCGGGCCCCGCCTGCCGGCGAACGCGTGCGCCAGCACACTGACCCCGCCGGCCTCGCGGACGAGACGGATCGCCTCGGCCACATCCGGTTCGTCCTTGTCCACCCAGTAGCGGCCGCTGGGGCCGATCCAGGCGGGGGTGAAGGCGTCCTGGACGGCGTCCACCAGGCCGGCCTCGACAAGGGCCTCGGCCACGTGCGGGCGTCCGACCACGCCGTCGGCCAGGGCGCGGACCCGCTCCCAGGACACCGGATGGCCGTCGGCGGCCAGCTTCTCCACCATGCGCCGGGCACGGCTGACCCGTTCGTCGCGCAGCCGGGCACGGACCGCGGCGAACGCCGGCTCGGCCGGGTCGAACAGGTAGGCGAGCAGGTGCAGGCTCACCCAGCGGCCGCGGCCGGCCCGCACCCGGCAGGAGATCTCCGCTCCCGGCAGCAGGGTGAGGCCGACGGGCAGCGCGGCCGCGGCCTCGGCCAGGCCCGCGGTGGTGTCATGATCGGTGAGTGCGATGGCGGCCAGGCCCGACGCGGCCGCGAGGCGGACGACGTCGGCGGGCGGCAGCAGGCCGTCCGACGCCGTCGAATGGGTGTGCAGGTCAGCCGCGTCCGCCGGGACCACCGGGACCACCGGGACCACCGGATGCGCGTTCAGGCCGCTCTCCCTTCCCGCCATGGGCCTGCCCTTCCCGCGGGGGGCTTTCCCGTCCGCGGGCCATGCCCGGAGCGGGGGAGCACATGCGCGGGATCACATATGTGGAATTACATATGCGGGAACGGGCGCGGAACACCGGTTTCCGCGCGGCCACCCGTCCACGATATCTGTTGGATCTGCTGGGCATCCGCCCGACGGTATCCGTTCGGCCGTGCCCGCTTGCCGTATCCGCTTTGACGGTGTCCGCTCCGGTGGCCCGCGGCGGTTCGCCCGTGGTTTTTCCGGGATCACTTTCCGCTGTGACCGAGTCGCCGCCAACGTCCCGGTACTGTGACGGTTGGCCCCGTGACGACGGCGGGCGTCGTGACTCCTGGATGCTCCGGGCGGGATTCTGGGCGGGATGTTGTGAACAGGACTTCGATGGGCCGGGGCACTCCGGCGGGCGGGAGCGCCGCGGCTACCGGCCCCGTAGCCGGCGGCGCGGGCGGCGGCCCGCGGCAGTGGGGCCGGGCCGGCGTCGCGTCCCGGCGGGGCTTCCTCGCGGGCGGGGCGCTGCTGCTGGCGGCCGTGGGCTGCTCGGACGGCGGGCCGTCCGGTGGCGGCACGCCCGCCCCGCCGCTCCCGACGGGGCGGGCGACGCTGCGGCCGGCGACCCCGGTCCCCGGCGTCGGTGACGGGGTGTTCTCCCTCGGTGTGGCCAGCGGCGATCCGCTGCCCGACGGGGTGATCCTGTGGACGCGGCTGGTGGCGCCGCCCTCGGCCGGCACGCCGCTGCCCAGCAGCGACATCCCGGTCGACTGGCAGGTCGCCGCCGACGAGAGGTTCGCCGACGTCGTCGCGACCGGGACGCAGGCCGCCACGCCGGGGCTGGCGCACTCGGTGCACGTCGACGTCCGCGGGCTGCGGCCGGGCCGGGTGTACTTCTACCGGTTCCGCGCCGGCACCGTGCTAAGCCCCGTCGGCCGGACCCGCACCGCGCCGGCCGGCTCGGCCGCGGCGTCGAGCCTGCGTTTCGCGCTGGCGAGCTGCCAGGACTTCCAGAACGGCTACTGGCCGGCGTACAGCGCGATCGCCGCCGACGATCTCGATCTTGTCGTCCATGTCGGTGACTACATCTACGAGTACGACCCGAACAGCCGGTTCCCGGACCGCCGGCACACCGCCCCGGCCACCCCCGGGCTCAACCAGCTCCGGGCCCTCGACGACTACCGGAATCGTCACGCGCAGTACAAGTCCGATCCCGCTCTGCGGGCCGCGCACGCCGCCGCGCCCTGGGTGGCCGTCTGGGACGACCACGAGACCGAGAACGGCTACGCCGGCCTCACCGACGAGTCCGGCGACAGCGGGGACAAACACCAGGATCCGGCCGTGTTCGCCCGGCAGCGGGCCGCCGCCTACCAGGCGTACTACGAGCACATGCCGATCCGGGTCAGCTACACCCCCGGCTCGCCGGACCTGCGGCTCTACCGCCGGTTCACCTTCGGTGACCTGCTCACCCTCAACATGATGGACACCCGGCAGTACCGCACCCCGCAGCCCGGCCGGGTCTCCCAGGACATCGGCAACGCGTCGCTGGGGGAGAACAACACCGCCGGGACGATGGCCGGCGCCGAGCAGGAGGCCTGGCTCGTCGACGGCCTGCGGGCATCGACCACCCGGTGGAACGTGATCGCCCAGCAGACGATGATGGCCCAGCTGCACGCGCGGATCGCCCCCGGCCTCGGCGACGTGCTGGCCAACCTCGACCAGAACGACGGCTACGTGCCGTACCGCACCCGCCTGCTGTCCGCCGTCCGCGACAGCCGGGCACGCAACCCGGTGGTGCTCTCCGGCGACATCCACTCCGCGTGGGTGAACGACCTGCGGGCCGACTTCAACCGGCCGGAGACGCCGGTGATCGGCACCGAGTTCGTCTGCACGTCCATCAGCTCGGGGTTCCTGCTGGTCGACGACGATCTCATCCGGACGAACAACCGGCTGCTCAACCCGCACGTGCGCTACTTCCGCGGGGACCGGCGCGG
>NZ_CEVIVD010000045.1:0-7968 GCF_982290655.1 Protofrankia sp. CiP1_Cm_nod3 | reverse complement strand
TCAGGCCGGGGGTGCGAGGAAGCGGAGCAGGCCCGGCCGCAGGACGATCCGGGCGGGCAGGTCCGCGACCGGGTCGCCGTCGGCGTAGAGCTGGAACGGCCGGTCGGCGTCCACCCGGACACTGCGTGCCCGCAGCACCTCGACGTGCGCGGAGTCCACATGGCGCCCGGAGAACACCTTCGGGAACGTCGACAGAAAGGTGATCTTGCCGCAGTGCGCCAGCAGCACGACGTCGAGCAGCCCGTCGTCGAGCTCCGCCCCGGGTGCCAGGCGCATCCCGCCGCCGTAGCAGGCGGAGTTCGCCACCGCCACCGTCCAGCCGACGAGCTCGCGCGGGGCACCGTCGTCGATCTCCACGGTGAACCGGGCCGGCTTCCACGCCGCCGCCGCCCGTAACGCGCCGTAGGTGTAGACCTGCTGGCCGCGGACGAACCGGGCCCGGTTGGCGATCACCTGGACGTCCGAGTCGAAGCCGACACTGGCGATGCCGAGGTAGGCCCGCCCGTTGGCCTCGGCCAGGTCGATGCGACGCTCGACGCTGCTGGCCAGGGCGGTGGCGGCGATCACCGGATCCCGGCTGGCGCCGACGGAGCGCAGGAAGTCGTTGCCGCGCCCCCCGGGCAGCACGGCGAGCAGCCCGCCCAGCCGGGCCACGGCCTCGGCGACCCGGCCGGCCAGACCGTCCCCGCCGAGGGCGACCGCCACCCGGCCGTCGGCCACCGCCTGTCCGGCGAGATCGGCGGCGTGGCCGATGTCGCGGGTCCGCTCGACGCGCACGTCCGACGCCCAGCGCCGCAGCGCGGCGGACACGTCCGGCAGCGCCCGTGCGCCCCGTCCGCCACCGGCGTGCGGGTTGACGATGAGCAGCAGCCGCCGCCGGTCCACCTCCGCCGCCGGTGGCGCGGCGGTGTCCGTCCCAGGTGCGGTGTCCGTCCCAGGTGTCGTCATCCCCGCCAGCCCTCTCCCGTTCCCGGACCGCTTCCCGGCCCGGGGTACGCACGCCCACCAGCATGATCATCTGTTGTCGAACACCGTCCGACCGTCGACGATCTTACGATCTCTCCGGAGAACCCCGTCGGGCGATCTCTGGTGTCGGTCGCCGGGACCGCGGACGGCTACGACGTCGCGGCCGCCGGCTACGGACGGGCTACAGGTGGGTGCTGTCGGCGCCGAAGAGCAGGCAGGTGGCGAGGGTCTCGGTGCTGCGCAGATCCCACAGGACGAGGTGCTCGAGTAGGAGCGTGGCCGCGTCGGACGGCCAGAGCGCGACCCACAGCCACACCCCGCAGGCCTCCCCGACGAACACCGCCCGGTCGGGCGGGCAGAGCACCGGCCACAGGGCGGTCGGATGCCCGGCCGCCTCGATCTTCTCCTCGGGCTTGCCGCCGATGCGTTCCGGGTCGGTGCCGGGCAGCCCCGCCAGCCGCGCCCCGAGACCCGTCCCGGGCTCCTCGGCGACAAGGACCAGCTCGGCCGGCCCACCGAGCGGGGACGGCCCGCCGGCGGCGAACGCGGTGGCCCGCGGGCCGGTGCGCTCGTCACCGGCCCAGGCGACCCCGCTGCCGAACCAGTGCACCGGCATCGGCCAGGGCACCCAGACCGGCGCCGTGGCCGCGTGCGCGAGGAAGAGCAGCGCCTGCTCCCGGGAGGACGCGGCGACCCGGTACGGCGCGACCTCCCCGTGCTCCTCGCAGCGCCACTGGTCGTTCCACAGATCAGGCGGGCATAGTGCCCCCAGGCATCGGGGACAGGCGGGAGGAGTCGTCACCGGCGGGCTCCCCAGCGGCCTTCCAGGCGATACGCGTCACTCGACGACGCTTTCATAGCCGTGGTCACTTCCCTTGGCTTTCGTTCGTCAAACCCGTCGCGGGCGGACCGCGGACGCCTCGCCCCGCAGCCTTCGCCCCGCCACCGTGAAGCCGCCGCGGAGCCACCGCGGGAAGGCCCTGAGGGGCCCATGTGCGGAGGCCTCCGCACATGGGCCCCCGTGGGGGAGCCGTCCCGTGGAACCGCCGCGGAGCCGCTGCGGAGCCGCCGCTGGAGCCGCCGTGGATGTTTCGCCCTGCCCGAGAGGGTGCTTCATCTCGCCCGGACCGGGTATTGCCTGACCGGGTGGCATCAGTGGGCGTCACAACGGGTGTTGCGCTCGGCCGTCCGGCATGGTCCGTGTGTCCGGTGTGACCGTGCGCTTGGCTCCGGCGCCCGGTATCCCGGCATCGGCACGATGCGCACATGTACGTGCGCATCCGCCCGGCCGTCCGCTCGTCCGGCGGTCGCCGGTGGCCGTCAGCGGCTGCCGGCGGTTGCCGGTTGTTGCCAGTTGTTCGGTATACCGACGTTGTCCCGTCCCGCGTGGCGCCGCCCTTCCGGGCGTCCTGTGCACGAAGGTGGAGTGGTGGCATCCATGGGCAAGGTCGAACCGTTCTGGGTGGCGGGCCGGCCGGCGACGGGCTCGACGGCCTTCGAGGTGCGTCACCCGTGGGACGGCCGTCCGGTCGCCACGGTCTCGCAGCCGGACGCCGGGCAGGTGGAGGTGGCGGTGGCCGCCGCCGCCCGGGCCGCGCGGGAGCTGGCGGCCGTGTCGGCGCACGGCCGGGCCGCCGCCCTCACTCACGTCAGCGGCCGGATCGCCGAGCGCGGTGAGGAGATCGCCGCGCTCATCACCGCCGAGAGCGGCAAACCGCTGACCTGGGCGCGGGCCGAGGTCGCCCGGGCGACGTCGACCTTCCGCTGGGGCGCGGAGGAGGCCCGGCGCTGGTCCGGGGACCTGCAACGGCTCGACACCGACCCGGCGGGGGCGGGGCGGCTGGCCGTGGTCCGGCGCGTCCCCCGCGGCCCGGTGCTGGGGATCACGCCGTTCAACTTCCCGCTGAACCTGGTCGCGCACAAGGTCGCGCCGGCGCTGGCCGTCGGCGCGCCGATCATCGTCAAGCCGGCGCCGAAGACGCCGCTGTCGTCCCTGCTGCTCGCCGAACTGCTCGCCGAGACCGACCTGCCCGAAGGGTCGTGGTCGGTGCTGACCGTGCCGAACGAGGCCATGGCGGAGCTGGTCGCGGACCCGCGGCTGCCAGTGGTGTCGTTCACCGGCTCCGCGGCGGTCGGCTGGTCGATCCGGGACGCCGTGCCCCGCAAGCACGTCGTCCTCGAGCTCGGCGGCAACGCGGCGGTGCTCGTCGCCGCCGACTGGTCCTCGCCGGCGGACCTGCGCCAGGCCGCCCAGCGGATCGCGACGTTCTCGAACTACCAGGCCGGCCAGTCCTGCATCGCCGTCCAACGGGTGTATGCCGAACGTGGCGTGTACGAGACGTTGCTGAGCGAGGTGACGGCCGCGGTCGAGCGGCTGCGCACCGGCGACCCGGCCGACGAGGCGACCGAGGTCGGGCCGCTGATCGACCTGACGGCGGCGGAACGGGTCGAACGCTGGATCGCCGAGGCCGTCGACGCCGGCGCGACGCTCGTCACCGGCGGCAAGCGGGACGGCACGTCCATCGCCCCGACCGTGCTGCGCGGCGTGCCACCCGAGGCGAAGGTGGTACGGGAGGAGGTGTTCGGGCCGGTGCTGGTCATCGAACCGGTCGACAGCCTCGACGACGGCCTGGCCCGGATCAACGACAGCCCCTACGGCCTGCAGGCCGGGATCTTCACCCATGACGTGACGACCGCCTTCCGCGCCTACCACCAGCTCGACGTCGGCGGAGTGATCATCGGGGACGTCCCGTCCTACCGGGCGGACCAGATGCCCTACGGCGGCGCCAAGGAGTCCGGTGTGGGACGGGAGGGCGTGCACGCGGCCATGGCGGACCTCACCGTCGAACGGGTCCTCGTCCTCACCGGCCTCGACCTGTGACCCGCCCGCCCTGACCCGCCTGATCCGGCCCGCCCGGCCGGACCCGGCTGGTCCGGCCCGCCCGTCCCGTCCCGACCGCCTGGCCCGGCCTCGTCGAGACGGGGCCGGGCCAGGGCGGCAGTCCGGACGTCACGTGCTCGGTGTCACCTCGACGGCGCCGAAGCCGTGGGTGGTCAGCGCGCCGATCCCGGCGATGGCCGCGAACCGGCTCAGCGCGCCGAAGACGTCCGTCACGGTCACCGACGCCGTCCTCAGCAGACGCAGCTCGGCGTTGCCCACGAACCCGACCTGCCGGATCTGCTCGTTGAGCGGGATCTGCCGGCTCGCCCCGGAGACGGAGTCCAGGAACACCGCGTCGGCCAGCTCACGCGCGATGCCGTCGTCGATCTCCAGGGCGGCCGGGGCGTAGGTGTTCCACCGGGTCCACAGCGAGCGCACGATCAGCACCGGTTCGGGCAGCGGCAGGTCCCGGCCGCTACGGGAGAAGAACAGCGGTGTGATCATCCGTAACCGGACGCGCCGGGCCGGCCCGGCCGACGCCAGCCGCGCGAACGGCCACGGGTCCACGTCGAACCCTGTGACCTGCTGCTCGCACGGCCCGAAACGGACCGTCCGTGGCGGCCAGTTCCGCGGCAGCTCCTCCTCCCTGAGCCAGCCCAGCCGCCAGAGTGTCATCCCCGGACAGCCCGCGATACCCACGGCACCGGTGGACGACGCGGCCCCGGTGGCCCCGGTGGCCCCGGTGGCCCCGGTGGCCCCGGTGGGGCCCGCGGAGTTCGTGGGGCTGGCGGGGCCCGTCGGAGCCGTCGTGCCTCTCGCGGCCGCCGTGCCCGAGCTGGGCGAAGGCGTGACCGGCCCGACCGCGAACGGCTTGCTCTCCGCATGATGATCGCTGTCGGTGGTCTCGAAAAGCCGAGCGGCGGCACCGAGTAACTGGCGCGGCGACGGCGTACGCGGTGGAGCTGGGAACTTCAATATCAGTGAAGCCGGCATCGTATCCCCCCATGGACCCGGAATCCGGACGCTCAGAGTAGCCGCCCTCTCCGCCAAGGCAACCCCCGGTCCCTCATCCGACGGTCCCTCATCCGGCCGGAACACTCCCGAGAACAGCCATCCTCCGTGTTACGGCCACCGCCGGCACCGTGTTCCATCCGCGCCACTCGAGTCGGCTTGATCGTGGCCGGTGCAGATCGTTTCGCCAAACCCAGTTTTTCCATGATCTTCGATGGCTTCGTTTACGCAGATCAGAGGCTATGTCGATCTATATCGATGATTATTTCCAGATCTTCATGGAGATCGTTTGCGATAGGTCCTCGTAACCAAGTGGTATAGCCCCGGCTCGGCAGGGCTCCCGAAGGGGGTGCCCCGCTAATCCCATCCCGATCATGAGGGCATAGAAACATGAAGGGCCACGCGCCACCGTTCTGGTATTCGCCCTCGGTGACCCCGGTCCGATCATGGGGGTAGGGTCGCCGTCGGGCTCGTATGTGGGGCTGGCTGGATGTCGGTGATGTTGCTGCGCGTAGCCGCACGGATGATGGTGATCCGTTGATGGGTGCTGTTTGCCGGGGAAGATCGGCGCGAGTTTGTCGTTGTGTACGCTTGTGTGGCTGAAAAGCGTGCACAATGACAAAATTGCGCCGATCATGTTTTGTGCGGGCGGCTGTGGGCGGTCACGGGTTGTACTGGTGTTGGCTGATCGGTGCTCCGGTGCCTGTCGGTTGGCGCCAGCGCTCGTGCGGGCGGGGGAGCGGGCGTGGAGGCCGGGAAACGCCGCGTTCACGGGCGGCGGGCGCTCACGTTGTATTCGTAGAGGGATTTGTTCGAGTTTCGTTTGCGGATCGTGGTGATCTCGACGTTCATGTAGCCGAGGGCGCGCAGCATGGCTGCGTACCAGGTGTGGGCGGGGACATCATGGCCGTAGAAGGCCGAGTTCCCCACGATGTAGGAGACCGCGCCGCCCCGTTTCACAGCCGGTGTGACGGCCTGGAAGTGCAACCACATGTCGTGGTGGTACCTGTGCACGTAGGTCGCGAGCAGCGGGCCGTTCTTCCCGCCGTCCGCCGTGATTCTGGCGCAGACGGCGGCCATGGCGTCGTCCACGGGGGTGTCGGTCTCGGGGCGCCAGCCGTTCAGTTTCGACGTCGCGGTGCCCCATGTCCCGCCGATGGCCCGCCAGTCGAGGTCCCCGGCGTCACCGGCGAGGTTCAGGAAGCGCAGCCAGTACATGTAGGGGCGTAGTTCCCGGACATAGGACATACGGTTGACGTAGGGCGGGCTGGTGAGGATCAGGTCCGCCTCCTTCAGCTGGTTGATCCTCGTCCGGGAGTCGCCCTGGTGGATGGCGGCGGAGCCTGGCAGGGCGAACCGGGCGGACTGGGCCACCGCGTCCATCTCCAGCGCGAACGCCGAGATCGTCGCTTCCGCCGCGGCCCGGTCGAACAGTGCTGGAGCGCTGTCGCGGGCGTCCCGCGCGGAGGCCCTGGCGGATTTCTCGGAGGGCGCACTGAAGGACATGGACTGGTGGTTGAAGGCGGCGTTGCTCCGGGTGATCAGCACCCGGCACAGCGCGATGTCGAGAAGGTCGCGCACCGGCCCCTCGTGTGCGTCGACCGCCGCCCGCAGCGCTTTCAGCGCGTCCAGCGTCCCGGGCGTCCACCATCGTTCTATGTTGAAGATGTCGGGCTGCCACAGGATGGCGTCACGATCTGTCCGGGTGGCCGTCCGGATGACTTCCCGGGTGGCGTCGACGGCCGCCAGCAGGGTTTCCGGCGAATAGCGCCGGACCTTGGCCCGGCCGAGCCAGATGAGAAAAGGGTTGACGTCGACGCTCTGCCCGTGATGGCCGAGTTCGGCGGCGGCGAGCGGGGTGGTGCCCGTCCCGGAGAAAGGGTCCGTGACGACCGAGCCCGCCGGCAGGCGCGAAATGCTCTCCCGGACGAGGCGCACCCCGTAGGCCGGTGTGAGCCGCAGCCACCCGTGCCGGCCGGCACCCATGTTGGCGCGGAAGGTCAGGTGCTCGTTGCGTGCCACGGGGGGCCGGCCGACAGCCGCGGTCACTTCGCCTCCAACGGTCGGCTCGCTTCCAATGGTCGGCCTGCCGGCGGTTTACCGGAAGCGCCATGCGAAACTTGCCAACCAAGATCCACGATGTGCTCTGATCTGCGACGATACCGATGCGAGGCTGAGACGGGCACCGGTTCGACGGATGGGCTGGTGGACAGGCCGGCGAATGAAGCGGTGAATGAAACGGATAAACCGGTGGATGAGGTTGCCCGGCAGTGCCATCCACCGGCATTGTGGGTGCGAGAACAGCCGGCTGGTGTGCACCGGGTCACGACGACCGGGTATGCCGGCCGGGACGATCGGATTCACCGGACGACGGGAAGCCGGGTGCCGCCGGAGCGGATCGCGCGAAGGGCCCCATGCGTCGGGGCGATCATCATGGATGCCGCCGGCGCGCTGCTGCTCGTCCAGCGGGCCCGGGAACCCGGGCGGGGGCTGTGGTCGCTGCCGGGCGGGCGGGTCGAGCCCGGCGAGAGCGACAGCGCCGCGCTCGTCCGGGAGGTCCGGGAGGAGACCGGCCTGGAGGTGGCCGTTGGACGGCTGGTCGGGCGGGTCACGCGGCCGGGGCCGGACGGAGCCGTCTACGACATCGCCGACTACGTGTGCGACATCGGCGGCGGGATCCTGCGGGCCGGGGACGACGCCGCGGACGTCCGCTGGTGCGCCGACCTGCGCGCCGTGCCCCTCACCGAGGGCCTGCTGGACGCCCTCGCCACCTGGGGCATCACGACCGCATAGAGCGCCGATGGGCGCCGGCCACCGGAGAAGACCGGCGCGTCTGTCGCTGTGTGCACGCTGACGCGGCCAGCAGGCCGGAAAGCGTACCCGACGACGAACCCGCGCCGATCATGGCCTGCGCGGGTGGTGACAGACGGGATGCGCGCTACTGGCCCAGCCCTGTGGGGGTCATGTCAGGAAAGTGAGTATGCAAGTGGCTGTGGTAGCAGCCACTTGCATACTCGTTCTCGTGATCCGGTTGTTATGGGGAAGCAGGGGAGGAAGGAGCGAAGAAGGAGGGAAGGAGGGAAAAGGGAAGAATGGGGAAGAAGAGGGAG
>NZ_CEVIVD010000044.1:34298-38760 GCF_982290655.1 Protofrankia sp. CiP1_Cm_nod3 | reverse complement strand
CCCGCCCACCGCCCACCCGTCGCCGGAACCGGTTCCACCCGCCCACATTATGATCATTATAAAGCCCGGCATCCCGGGCCTGCCGTACCGGCACGGCGCACCCAGCACGCCGACGCTCACCGGACACTCCCGGTGAGGACCTGCCACCGGCACGCTCCGCCGGCCGAGAAGTACCCGTGGCCGCTGGCCGAGGAGCACCTGTGGCGGATACCGGGGCGCCAGCCGTCGTGGACCGTGCCGGCACAGGCCCGTCCGCCGCTGGCGGAAACGCTGGAAGCCGCCGCCAGGGTGCTCGACGGGCAGTCGGGACGCATCGGCCGTCCGGGCCGTGACGCCACCGGGTGGCTGTGCTGCGCCGACCTGCTGGCCGACGGCGCGCTCGACCGGGAACTGCGGGCGATGTCCGACGTGTACGGGTACAGCCGGGAGGTCGCGGCCACCCATTTCCTCAGCGCCTACGCCGGTGGCGTGGCCGGGTTCGCCATCGCCGCGTACATGCTGCACAGCCGGGTGCCGGACGTGTGCGCGGCTGGCATGTCCCTGCACGCCGCGCCCGGCGGGTGGTTCGACGTCACGGCTTTTCATTCCGGCCGTGTGACCGTGCTCGCGGACGACCCGGCCCTGCCCGCGGCCGCCCTGCCGGCGACGGGCGATCACCGGCCCGGCCCGCTGGCCGGCCGGCGGGCCGTCGGGGCGAGCGGGGTGAGCGGGGCGAACGGCCCGACAACCAGCCCGACAACCGGCCCGCCGGCCCGCCCGGCAATCGGTGCGGCAATCGACGTGGCCGGCGACCGGGACGCCCTGCGGCAACGGCTGGCGGCCGCCCTGGTCGGGCACTTCGAGCCGCTGGTCCTGGCCCTGCGGGCGCGGGCGCGCCTGGGCCCGTCCGCGTTGTGGGGCATGGTGGCCGCGCAGTGCGGCCGGACGTTCCTGCTGACCGAACGGGTGACCCGGGATCCGGACGTCGGGCGGGTGGAGGCCGACGCCTTCTTCGCCCTCGCCAGCCCGCCGATGCGGGCCCGCCCCGCGTGGTTCGAGTTCGTCCACCGCGGACGCCGGCAGACGGCGATGCGTCGGGGTTCGTGCTGCCTCGCCCACCGGATGAGCTCGCAGTACTGCACCACGTGCCCGTTCACACCCGATTCGGAACGCGAGGCGCGCCTGCGCGAGTGGATAGACACGCAGGGCGATGGCGGACTGGCAGTCGGATAAACGCCGGCGGGCCCACAGTTTGATGCCACGGGTAACTATATAGTGACCGAAAGGCCCCGCCGGTCACGGCGACAGCATGATCATTTGTCCTTTGACCGCCCGGCACACCCAGCGCACCCTTGCCATTCCGTCGGAAGACAGTGACTGCGCGACACGCATCACATGATATAGCTTACCGATTCTATGATTACCCTGAGTAATATTCCATTCCCTGCGCGGCAGCTGGACGCCGGAGCGCTATAGCGGCTGCTTTTCGCGGCCGCTCCGAGCCGGTGACCAGGACGGTGGGGCGGAGCGCCTCCTGGCCACCCGCCGCCGCCCGCCACCCGCCGCCACCCGCTGACGCTGGCCGACGCTGGCCGGGGACTGCCCACTCACCCCTGCCGGGTGGAGGCCTCCCCCGGTGACCGCGAGATTTCGTTCTGCTCTCGGCGGAACAGCAGGACGGAATCCCCCCTGGTCCGCCACCGTTGTTTCAGGCGTCTTCGCTGGTGGACCGGTCGCCCAGATCGGTCCGCCGTCCACGACGAAGAGGGCGGGGCCGGCGGGTAGGTTTCCGTTCGATGCGTGAGGTCATGCCTCGGCGGAGCTAGCATGCGGATACCGGCTGCCGTGTGGTCGGTCGCACCGCTCGAAGGAGCGCACATGTTCGAGAGATTCACCGACCGGGCACGTCGGGTCGTCGTCCTGGCACAGGAAGAAGCCAGGATGCTCAACCACAACTACATCGGGACCGAACACATCCTGCTCGGGCTGATCCACGAGGGCGAGGGTGTGGCCGCCAAGGCGCTGGAGTCCCTGGGCATCTCCCTCGAGGGTGTCCGGTCACAGGTCGAGGAGATCATCGGGCAGGGGCAGCAGGCCCCGAGCGGGCACATCCCGTTTACTCCGCGCGCCAAGAAGGTGCTGGAGCTGTCCCTGCGGGAGGCCCTCCAGCTCGGCCACAACTACATCGGCACCGAACACATCCTGCTCGGGCTGATCCGTGAGGGCGAAGGCGTCGCCGCCCAGGTGCTGGTCAAGCTCGGCGCCGACCTCAACCGGGTCCGCCAGCAGGTCATCCAGCTGCTGTCCGGCTACCAGGGCAAGGGCGACCCGGCGACGGCGGGCGCCCCGTCGGAGGGCACTCCGTCCACCTCGCTCGTGCTCGACCAGTTCGGCCGCAACCTCACCGCGGCCGCGCGCGAGTCCAAGCTCGACCCGGTGATCGGGCGCGAGAAGGAGATCGAGCGCGTCATGCAGGTGCTGTCGCGCCGGACCAAGAACAACCCGGTCCTGATCGGGGAGCCCGGCGTCGGCAAGACCGCCGTGGTCGAGGGGCTGGCCCAGGCGATCGTCAAGGGCGAGGTGCCCGAGACGCTCAAGGACAAGCAGCTGTACACGCTCGACCTCGGCGCGCTGGTCGCCGGGTCCCGCTACCGCGGTGACTTCGAGGAGCGGCTGAAGAAGGTCCTCAAGGAGATCCGCACCCGCGGCGACATCATCCTGTTCATCGACGAGCTGCACACGCTCGTCGGCGCGGGTGCCGCCGAGGGCGCGATCGACGCCGCGTCCATCCTCAAGCCGATGCTGGCCCGCGGCGAGCTGCAGACGATCGGTGCCACCACCCTCGACGAGTACCGCAAGCACCTGGAGAAGGACGCCGCGCTCGAGCGGCGGTTCCAGCCGATCCAGGTCGCGGAGCCGTCGGTGGCGCACACCATCGAGATCCTCAAGGGCCTGCGGGACCGCTACGAGGCGCACCACCGCGTGTCGATCACCGACGCCGCACTGGTCGCGGCAGCGTCCCTGGCCGACCGCTACATCTCCGACCGGTTCCTGCCGGACAAGGCGATCGACCTCATCGACGAGGCCGGCTCGCGGATGCGCATCCGCCGGATGACCGCTCCGCCGGACCTGCGCGAGTTCGACGAGCGCATCGCAAACGTCCGCCGGGACAAGGAGTCCGCGATCGACGCGCAGGACTTCGAGAAGGCCGCGTCCCTGCGCGACCGGGAGAAGACCCTGCTGGCGGAGAAGGCCAAGCGGGAGAAGGAGTGGAAGGCCGGCGACATGGACGTCGTCGCCGAGGTCGGGGACGAGGAGATCGCCGAGGTCCTGGCGATCTGGACGGGCATCCCGGTGTTCAAGCTCACCGAGGAGGAGACCGCCCGCCTCCTGCGCATGGAGGACGAGCTGCACCGCCGTGTCATCGGCCAGCAGCAGGCGATCAAGGCTGTCTCCCAGGCGATCCGGCGTACCCGGGCGGGCCTGAAGGACCCGAAGCGTCCCGGCGGTTCGTTCATCTTCGCCGGCCCGTCCGGTGTCGGTAAGACCGAGCTGTCCAAGACGCTGGCGGAGTTCCTCTTCGGCGACGAGGACGCGCTGATCCAGCTCGACATGTCCGAGTACATGGAGAAGCACACCGTCTCCCGGCTGGTGGGCTCCCCGCCCGGCTACGTCGGCTACGAGGAGGGCGGCCAGCTCACCGAGCGGGTCCGGCGCAAGCCGTTCTCGGTCGTGCTGTTCGACGAGGTCGAGAAGGCGCACCCGGACGTGTTCAACACCCTCCTGCAGATCCTGGAGGACGGCCGGCTGACCGACTCGCAGGGCCGGCTGGTCGACTTCAAGAACACCGTCCTGATCATGACCTCGAACCTGGGCACCCGGGACATCTCCAAGGGCCCGGGCATCGGGTTCGCGACCGGCGCGGGCGCCATCGACTACGAGCGGATGAAGGCGAAGGTCCAGGACGAGCTCAAGCAGCACTTCCGGCCCGAGTTCCTCAACCGGATCGACGACATCATCGTCTTCCACCAGCTGTCCGAGGCCGAGATCATCCAGATCGTCGACCTCATGCTGGCCCGAGTGGACGTCCAGTTGAAGAACAAGGACATGGCGCTCGAGCTCACCCCGGCGGCGAAGGCGCTGCTGGCCAAGAAGGGCTACGACCCGGTGCTCGGCGCCCGGCCGCTGCGCCGGACGATCCAGCGGGAGATCGAGGACGTCCTGTCCGAGAAGATCCTGTACGGGACGCTCAAGCCCGGCGAGATCGTGGTCGGCGACGTCGAGGGCGAGGGCGAGGCGGCGAAGTTCGTCTTCCGCGGCGAACCGAAGCCCACCCAGGTCCCCGACGCCCCTCCGATCGATCTGGCCAAGTCCAGCGAGTAGGAGCGAGCGGGCAGGGCGACAGGTCCACCACGAAGGGGCGGTTCCGCTGCGGCGGGGCCGCCCCTTCGCCGTGGCGAAGCGGTTGGCCTCCGCCACGGCG
>NZ_CEVIVD010000044.1:29022-33942 GCF_982290655.1 Protofrankia sp. CiP1_Cm_nod3 | reverse complement strand
CCCCTTCACGGCCCGGGGCCGCCCCGGATCATCCAACGCGTTCTGGAGTTCATGGGAACGGACCAGAATGGGTCGAAAGTGTCCCCAAGCAGGCCATGACGGTCCGGCCATGTGGTCACGGCCGGCAGTGAGGAGATCTGTTGGCCCTGCGTGCGGGTACGCCCGTCGAACACCTCCACCTGACCTTCGGGCCGGACCCGGCCGCGTCGATGGCCGTGTCATGGACGACACCGCGGATGGTGCGCCGCCCCCGGGTCCGGTTCGGCAGCACGCCCGGCAGGCTCGACCACGAGGTGCACGCCGTCACCCGCGTCTACACCGACGCCGTCACCGGCGAAGAGGTGATCAACCACCATGCCCTGCTCACCGGGCTGGAGCCGGGCTCCCGTTACCTCTACGAGGTGATCCACGACCGGATCAGCCGCACCAGCGGCGGCACCCTGCGGACCGCGCCACGCGGCCGGGCGCCGTTCACCTTCACCTGCTTCGGCGATCACGGCACCTCGGAGTCCTACGACCCGTTCGGCACGCCGGCGTCCAGGAACGCCGTGACCGGCGTCGACCGGGTCGGTTCGCTGTTCACCCTGGTCGTCGGTGACCTGTCGTACGCGAACCAGCGGCGTAACCCACCGCGGGCGTGGTCCGACTGGTTCAACATGATCGGCTCCTCCGCGCGGCACCACCCGTGGATGCCCGCCGCCGGCAACCACGAGATCGAACGCGGGAACGGCCCGCTGGGCCTGGCCGCCTACCAGAGCCGTTTCCTGCTGCCCGGCAGCACCGTGGATCCCGACGGAACGGGCACGGACGACCCGCTGACGGCGCCGCTGACGGACCTGCTCGGCCTGTGGTACGCCTTCACCGTCGCGAACGTGCGCTTCGTCGTCCTGCAGAACGACGACGTCTGCTATCAGGACGCCGGCACGGTGTACATCCGCGGTTACAGCGGCGGGCGGCAACGGGCCTGGCTCGAACGGACGCTGCGCCAGGCACGCGCCGACCCGGACATCGACTGGATCATCGTCTGCATGCACCAGACGGCCGTGTCCAGCGCGGCGCAGCACAACGGCGCCGACCTCGGTATCCGGGAGCAGTGGCTGCCGCTGTTCGACACGTTCGGTGTCGATCTCGTCCTGTGCGGGCACGAGCACCACTACGAGCGGACGCATCCGCTGCGTGGCGTGGCCGAAGGATCAGCGACGCTCACCCCGCAGCCCGCCCCGGCCACGGGCAGCCTCGGCAGCCACCTCGACGGGGGCGGCCCAGCGGACGGGGCACGGCAGCGAGCGGGCGGCAGCGGCAGCAGTAATGGCAGCGGCGACGAGGAACCTGGCGGAGGGACTGGCAGCGGCGCTGGCGCCGAGGTCGTGGACACCTCGCACGGGACAGTCCACATGGTCCTGGGCACGGGGGGCTCGTCGTCGCCGTCGGCCAGCAAGCTGCTCGACCCGCCCGCCGGCCGGGTGATCATCGGCGTGGAACCGCGGGAGTCCGATCCCGCCCGGTTCCGCTCGGTCCACGCCCTTGAGCCGGCGCCGTGGCTGGCCCTGCGGGCGCCGGACCATCCGTACGCGTTCGCGGGCTTCGAGGTCGATCCGGGGGCGGATGCGGGCCTGACCAGCATCCGGGTGACCGTGTACGACCACACGACCTCCACCCCCCTGCCCTTCGACACGTTCACGCTGGTCAGGCCCTGTGCGGCCGGCGCCGGCCGAGCCGGTGACACCGGCTGCGGGGACACGGCCGGCAGCCCTCCCACACCCCTGGATGACCCGTCCACGCCGGTGTGTGCACCGCAACCGTAGACTGGCAGGAAGCGGCGGGGACTGCCGGAACCGGCTGTGGCCTGTCCGGCTGGACGCTGTCGGCCCTCGCGCCGCGCGGCGTCCACGCGGTGAATCATTCATGGCACGATCGCCTGGCGGACACTTTCGCCCGGCGTGCCCAGGAATTACCGGCCAGATTTCTCCCGGCCTGCGCCCGTGATGTGTTCATGACCGCCGCCGGCCGGGCGCCGAGCGGGTACGGATCGTACGCCGTCCCGGCCGTGCGCGCTTTAACCTCTACCGCCGGAAATCACTCCGTAACACCAACGGACCAGTCATCCGACCGAATCCATGGTCGTGGACAGCCGTCGTCGCCGGCATCCGGCCGCCGGCCCACCAGCCCGTCCACCTCTCGGCCATACGGCGGTGTCCTGATGGTCATACGACGGTACCCCGCCCGAGATCCGCAGGTCACGACGCTGCCGGGCGGCCACCGAAAAACAACAACCACAAACCTCAACAGCATCAACACCCAATCGACCGTTGGCTTTATTGCGCGGCCGGAGGATAGCGAGAGGCCGACGCAATCCGCAGTACTTGTTCCGTCACGGGCCCTGTCGTACGCTGCACGCGCGACAACCATCCGGTGATTCCGTCCGGACGAAATACCGATGTGCGGGCTCCCGGCGGGCCAGTCATTGTCACCCACCGGGCTGTCCGGGTGGATGAAGGAAGACGCTTCCCCGCATCGACGCTTGAGGAGGCCGGGCGTTGAGAGAGCCCAGCGGTGTACCCGGGCGGTCGTGCGCGGGCCGGGAGCGGGCGTCCCGGCGGCCTCGACGCGCGGCGGCCGCCGCCGTCACCGCCGGCCTCGCGCCCGGCCGGCCCGCACCGGCCGCCGGCCCAGCGCAGCGGTGGGCCCCGCAACGCCTGTGGGCCGCGGACGGGCTGGCCGCCGCGTTGGAGGAAGCCACCAGCCAGGCGGAGCCCCGTGTACTTCCCGGCCTGCCCGGCCGGCCCGACCGGCCCGGCATCGGTGGCATCGGCGGCGCGGCACTCACCGCGGCCGCCCACCAGTGGCTCGTCGCCGACCCGGCCCAGCTCCCCGTGGCGGTGCTGGGCGGCCGGCAGGTCCGCGACACCCTCGTCGCCGAGTTCGAGCAGCGCGTCGACGCGCTGCGGCGGATGGACGACCTGCTCGGCGGGGAGGACGTCCACGGGCTCGCCGCGGCGGAGCTACGAGTGATCGTCCGGCTGCTGCGTACCGGCGCGTACGGCCAGCGGCAGCACGGCCGGCTGTACGCCGTCGCCGCGGAGCTCGCGCGGCTCGCCGGCTGGGCGGCGTTCGACAGCGGCCGGCACCAGGTGGCCCAGTGGTACTGGCTGATCGCGTTACGTACCGCCCACGAGGCCGGCCGGCCGGCGATCGGCGCCAACGTCCTGCGTTGCATGGCGGAGCAGGCGGTACGTTTCGGCGACCCCAGCGACGCCGTCACCCTGCTGCGCACGGCCCGCGCGGGCGCCGCGGACGCTCTCACCGCCACCGAGCGGGCCATCGTCGCCGGCTGTCTGGCCGTCGCGTACGCCCAGCTCGGCGACGTCCGGTCGGTACACGCCGAGATCGCCGAGGCGCTGGCCCAGATCGAGCGGGCCGACCCGGCCGCGGACCCGGAGTACGTCTACTGGTGCTCCCGTTCGGTGATCGAGTACTACGCCGGCAAGGCGCTGCTGTGCGCCGGTGACGTCGCGGCGGCCGTCGAGTACCTCAGCCGTTCGGTCGACCAGCTCGACGCCACCGCCTACCCACGGGAGCTGATACACCACAGCGCGTGGCTCGGCGTCGCCAAAGTCGACGCCGGGGACGTCGAACAGGCCGTCTGCCTGGGCTATCAGGTGATCGAGCTCGCAGCCCGGATGGCCTCCGAGAACGCCAGGGTGGACACGCTGACGCTGTGCGACGCCATCGAGATGGCCGGGTACCCGGGCGCACGGGCACTGACCGACCGTGCCCGCGCCGCCCTGCGCGCCGGGAACCCGGCCGCGGCGGGGCCCTGACCGTCCGCCATCGCCTCGGGTCATGGCGGACGGGCCATGACGAACAGACCTGTGGCGGACGGAGCATGGCCGACGCCGCCATGAGCCTGTACCGCCCTGTGACCGGCACCGCTCGCGGGCGCCCGCCCGCCGGCAGGTCCGCCGCCGGCCGTCGGGAACGGGATGCCCGCCGCCCCGTGGCAGCGCGGCCGGGGCCGAGCGGGCCGTGGGGCCGGGCGGGCTGCGCGGTCGGGAGACCCCCGTGACCGGAAGATCCTTAATCGCGAAGTGCCGCGACCGAGGGGCGTCAGCGACGGAGCCCCGTCGGCGGACAGACATGGCCGCTGCGGCGCGTTTTCGACACCATGGGTCGGGACGGGCCGGGCCACGGCGGTCACGGCGGTCACGGCTGTCGATATCACGACACATCCATCGGCTGATCTGCATGGATGTCATTGAGTGGGTACAGGGGACGTCGGCCTCGACGTCCGCTAGCGTGATCGGAACACCCGCACGTGGGGGACGGAGGCCATGAACAGTCCGGTGGTACCCATCACGCTGATAGTGGTGCTCCTGATCGGCGCGATCCTCTTCGTCGTGCTCTCCAGCCGTGACCAGGAGCGTCCCGGTCCCGACTCGAGGCCGCAGCCGCGACACTCCTCCCCCGACGAGACGATGCCCGTGCGGCGGCCACCACAACGCCGGCGCCGGCGCCAGCGCCAGGGCGTTCTCGCGTCGCTGCGGCGCCCGGCCGCGACGCGGGAACAGGCCCGTGGCAGCGATCCGGACGACTCGGCCGGCCCGGCTCCCCGCACCAGCGGCCCGCCGGCCGCCCCCACCCAGTTCGACGGCCCCGCACTCCTGGGCGACGCCGCGGCTCCCACCGCACCGGCGCCCACCACATCGGTGCCCACCGCACCGGTGCCCACCGCACCGGTTCCACCGGCTCCCCCGGCGTCCGTCAGGGCCTCGCACGCCGATGCCGCGACCACCGCATACCCCGCGCCACCGCCGTACCGCGCGCCGGCTCCCGGGAGCGGGCCCGACGGCCCCGTCGACCCGGCGGCCACCACCCGGGTGACCCCGCTGGTCAACGCCACCGCCGACGCCACCGTCCGGG
>NZ_CEVIVD010000044.1:24095-28414 GCF_982290655.1 Protofrankia sp. CiP1_Cm_nod3 | reverse complement strand
TGGCGGCGAGCAGCTGGTCGCGAACGAGCCGGACGTCTCCACGTCGGCGCCGCTGCGGCTGGCCGCGGCCGGCCGGACCAGGCGCGGCAAGCGCGGCGGTCCCAACGAGGACGCCTTCGTCGTCGTTGATGGCCTGCTCGCGGTCGCCGACGGGGTCGGCGGCGAGGCGGCCGGGCAGATCGCGTCCACCCTGGCGGTGACCACGGTGGCGAGCTTCCGCCCACAGTACGCCGCCGACCCGCGCGACGGGCTGCGGAGGGCGCTCGAGCGGGCCAACCGGACGGTCCGGGAGAAGCCCCTGGAGGAGCCCTCCTGGCACGGCATGGCCTGCACCCTCGATGTCGTCGTGCTGGGCCGGCAGCAGGACACCGGCCGGACCCTCTTCGTCGCGCACGTGGGGGACAGCTCCGTCTGGCTACAGCCCGGCCGTGGCCGGCCGCGGCAGCTCACCACACCGCACGCCATCAAGAACGGGCCACTGCTCAACGCGATCGGCCTCAACGAGGATGTCGAGCTCGATCTGCTGGAGGAGCCCGTGCGGGCCGGCGACCGGGTCGTCCTTGCCAGCGACGGGATCACCAAGGTCATGGCGCCCGAGCAGCTCAACGGCCTGCTGATGGAGCTGGGCAGTCTGAGCCCGGAGCGGGCCGCGGACGCCCTGGTGGACGCGGCCATGCACGCCGGTGCCCGCGACGACACCACCATCGTCGTAGCCGACCTGGTCGCCGACGACACCTCCACCCGCTGACCGCTACCGGTACTGGTACTGGTACCGGTAGCCTGCCATCGTTCATGACCAACCGGTAAACTTGACCGGGTCCGGGGGCAACTGACACTGCGGGTGCCCGGTCCAGTATTTTGATCATAAGGATATCGGCCGGTAACAGGGTGGACCATCTCACCGTGCCCCGTCCGGGTTACGGGAGTTTTCGATGGTCGTGATGCGGGGGCATCCAATTATCAACAACAGATCGTCGTCAGTCTCCACGAACGCAACCAGCGCACTCGTGGGGAACCGTGTCGATCCCGGATTCCCCCGATGACGACAATGGAAACACAACCCGCATCGCGTGTCGCGCGCATCGGTCTGTGGGGTGCTCCGCTGAGCGGCAAGACCACTTTCCTGGCCGCGCTGCAGATCGCCGTCGTCAACCACCCGGACAATAACAATGACGACTGGCTCATCACCGGGGTCGACGACACCGCGTCGGACTTCCTGAGCTACAACACCAAACTGATGAGCGAGGACCAGCTCTTCCCACCCGCGACCAGCGGTGTCATGGAGCTCCGATGGCGCCTGATCAAGCCCATCCGCGACAGCAGGGCGTGGTGGCGCAGGCTCCGCAGCCCCATCGTGCCCGGCCAGGCCGTCCTCGAGATACAGATGCTCGATGTCGCCGGCCGTATGTTCGCCAGCACGTCGGACGACTCCTCCACGAAATCCCCGATCTTCGCGGAGAAGGACGAACTGGATATCTTCGACGAGCCCGAGCCACAGACCCCCAGGCAGATCATAGATCATCTGGCGGAGTGCGACGGGATCGTGTACCTTTTCGACCCCGTCCACGAACGGAGGTCCTACCGGTACTTCCAGCGGATGCTGGAGCAGCTGGCCCGCCGGTCGTACGAGATGGGCCGGCTGCGGGACGGGCGGCTCCCGCACCACCTCGCCGTCTGCGTCACGAAGTTCGACGACCCGACGGTCTACCGGAAGGCCCTCAACCACGGGGTCGTGCTGGCCGGTGACGACGATGCCGGGACCCCGACAGTCCAGGACGACTATGCCGGTGAGTTCTTCCGGGGGCTGTGCAACGACCGGGACGGCACTTCCTCCCCGCTTGTCATGCGCAGTATCGAACGATACTTCCAGGCCCAGCGGGTGAAATATTTCGTGAGCTCGGCCATCGGTTTCTATATCGGCCCGAGCCGCGTCTTCCGAGGACGCGACTGCGCCAACGTCGAGAGGACTCCGGAGGGCATACCGCGTATCCGCGGCCAGGTCACGCCCATCAATGTGCTGGAGCCGTTCCTGTGGCTGGAGAAACAGATCCACCGGTCCTTCTCCGGAACATGACCGAGCAGGCACCGCACGACCCGGGCCGGACGGTCCCGGCCGGTTGGGCGCTGATGGGGAAAGAACCGAACAGCGAAGACGACTATGCCGTGCTGCGGTCGGGCGGGGACTTCTTCTCCCGGGCCGGCTTCGACACGATCCTGCAGGACTTCACCCCGGGCACCCCACCGTGGCCGGTCCCGCAGCCGCTGCCCAATGCCCTGCCATGGATGACAGTGAGCTACGCCTCCCACGGCGAGGGAAGCGTGCTCGGGATCGCGGTGCGGACCTGGTCCGACCAGGTCGACGGTGGGGGCAGGCAGATCGCGACGACCGGTTATCTCTGTGTGCCCTTCGCCGATCTGGCTCGCGTCCCAACGTCCTATGCGACGTTGTACTCCGCGCTCCGCGACGCGGGCGTCGCCGAACGTCGCGACGGCGACGGGCCGGTGCCCGTCACCCTCACTCCCCTGGACGCCGGCGAGCTGGCGGAGCACATCGAGCGGTTCGGCTTCGCTCTGGTGGCGGCCACCGCCGGGCTGCTGCTCGCGCACCCGGTGTCGGTGCTCGACGCCCCGGCCGGCCACCCCGACGAGCAGATGGTGCAACGGCTGCGCTTCCTCGACGCGGTGGCCGCGCTGCTCCCCTACGGTCAGCGGTCGAAACTGGTAGCCAGCACCTGGGCGGACGGCGGGAGCATCCACCGGATCAGGCTGGCGTTCACGAACCGTGCCCGGCCGGAGCACGCGGGCATCCGTTGGGTGCCCCCGGACAGGCTGCCCGTCGTCGAGCTGTCTCCCTCCCTCCGCCAGCCGCGCGTTTCCCCCGACAACAGACACATCCACTATGCGCACCTGCTGATGGCCATGAAGAAGAGCGGTCATACCGTTCAGGAGATCGTCGAACATCTAGCCTCGGCCGGGGAACCACACCGGACGAACGATCCCGGCCATGCCATACACTGCCTTTCCAGGCTGGACGCACAGCTCGCCTCTTCCGTCCACCCTGCCAAAGCTGTCAAACCTGTCCAACCTGTTAAAGCTGTCAAAGCTGTCAAACTGGTCAAATCCGTCCAGCCGCTCCCGCCCACCCCGGCAAAGCCTGTCGTGGCACGCCCTCGGCCTACGGGCAGGGCCGCCGAGGAGCCCGACCGGAACGCCTGGCGCGGGACGGTATGGGGCCTCCTCGAGACGGCGAGCCCGGAGGGGCTGGCGGAGATCGGGCAGACGTGGCCGGAGTGGACGGCCAGGAAGCCGAAGGAGCTACAGCACTGGCTGGCGGTCTCCATAGGGACGATCGGCCGGAGGCTGCTGTGGGCGAGCGATGTGGATCTCACCGCGCCAGAACGCCTGCTCGGCCTGGCCGACCGTCTCGGCCTCGCCGACCAGGCGCTCGCGGGGCTGCTGGACGCCCAGAAGGCGCGGCAGGAGGCGGCTGCAGCCGCACTCGGACAGCCAGTCGACCAGCCGGCGTCCGACCAGCCAGTACTCGATCGGCAACGGTGTGCCACAGCCGCGTCCCTCGTGCTGCGGCACTTCCGCGACCGTCGTCTGCCTACCGGGCGGACGACGGTCGACGCCGATGACGAGGTACTGACCGCGATCACCTACTACGCGCCCGAATCGCTGGCGCGCGAGCTGGTCCGGCAGGCAGCCGACCGCCTGCCGGATGAGCAGATCAAGGCCATGCTGGCATGGCTGGAGACCGCCGGCCCGCTACGGGAAAGGCTGCGCCCGTTCCACGACGTCATCGACGGCGCATCGTCCGAAGCGGCGGCTCTGGCCGTGGGCACAGTCAGAGAGCACGGCGGCTCCTATGTTCTCGCCCTGCTGCAGCTGGCTCGCAAGGCCGGCGGCTTCAGGGCTGCCGCCGTCCTGCTCCCATACGCGCTGCAGTGGATGCTCTCCGAGCTACCCGCGCTCCTGCGGGACGAGGAGGACAGAAAGGGCTGGGTCAAGGAGCTCCGCTGGGCCGCGCCGGACCGGACGAAGACCGGTGAGCTCGAGGCGGTCGAGCTTGAGGCGGTCATGGACCTGCTCCTGCTGGCGTTCGGAGAACAGCCGCGCGAAGATCTGAAGCTGTGGGCGAGCGAAGCCGGCGAGCTCGCCGACAGCTACGTCAGCTCCTTCCGCAGCTCGTTCATGAGCCTGCCCGGCAACAGCGACACCAAGAACATGTACCAGCAGATATTCAAAACCCTGACCGGTCATGTCCGGAGAACCGGCTGGCCGGATTCTCCACCGGCAACGAACCGAATCCTCCTGCT
>NZ_CEVIVD010000044.1:23470-23981 GCF_982290655.1 Protofrankia sp. CiP1_Cm_nod3 | reverse complement strand
GCTTCGCGATATCGCCACAAAATCCGGTGTCGTCAAAGACGATCTGCTCGCGGATATGGTCCTCGAATTTTTCGACCACCTGCCACGGAGAGATCCGGTGAGAAAACTCCCCGGGAAAAAGGAATGGGACGCCCTGTTCAAGAGCAGGTATCCACGCCTCACCGGGGAGCGTATTCCGCTGAGAAAGATGGGTCGTTGAGCCGGGGCGCACCGGGTCGGGGATGTGCCAGCCGGGACCAGCCGGGGCCGTGGTGGGCACCCCGGCCGGACAGGCGGCGACAGCCCGGGCAGGCAGCGCCGGCCGGCATGACCCGTGACCGCATGCCGTCGGGAGCACGCGGCCGGGACGGATCCGGCGCGATCGTGAAACCCGCTGTGACGCCCGTCCGGTGGCTCACGCCCGTCGTCACAGCGCTCCTCACCGTGCTCCTCACAGCGCTCTTCGCCGCGTTCCTCGCCGCGCTGTTCGCTCTGCTGCCCGCCATCGGCGGCAGCGGTACCGGCCTCGGGC
>NZ_CEVIVD010000044.1:10196-23445 GCF_982290655.1 Protofrankia sp. CiP1_Cm_nod3 | reverse complement strand
TGCCGGCAGCGTCCGCGGCCACCCCGCGGCCGGCCGCGCTCCCCCCGGAACCGGCCCCCGACCCGCAACCGGGCGTCCCGCAGATGGACCGCGCTGCTGTCATGGCCGCGCTGCACGTCGACGACGTCCCGGCCGACTACGTCGTCCTCGTCGACACCTCGGCGTCGATGGCCGCCGGTGGGCTCGCCGGCCAGGTGAGCCACTTCCTGCGGGGCTTCGTCGCCGGCCTCGCGCCCAGCGACCGTTTCGTCCTGATCGGCTTCGACGTCGCCCCGGCCGTGCTCTACGCCGGCCCCGCGGCCGGCGCGGCCGGCGCGGCCGACCGGCTGCCCCGCGTCCCCACCGGGACGCACACCGACATCGGCGCCGCCGTCAGGGAGGCGGTCGACGAGCTCGGCCGGCACGACGCGTCCCCGGTGGCCGCAGTCTTCCTGCTGACCGACGGGCGGCATCAGCCGCCTCCCAACAGCGGCTTCCCAACCGGTGACGACCGCCCGTGGCAGCTGCTCGGGGACGACGCGCGGCAGCGGCTCGACGTCACGAAGGTCCACGGCTACGGCGTCGCCCTGCGTGACGACGATCAGGCGCGGGACGGAGCCGGCCAGCTCAAGCGGGCGCTGCCCACCACCACGGTGCTCGCGCTGCCCACGGGCCAGCTGCCCGCCTACCTGGACCGTGCCAAGGACGACACCCGCCGGCGCAAGGCCGCCAACCTGCTCGAGGCCGACGTGCGCGGGCAGGTCGTGGTCTCCTGGGACCCACAACTGGCCGACGTGGACCCGGCGGCGTCCCCGCTCGTCACACAGGTGACGCTGACATCGCGGGAACGGTGGCTCCCGCTGGAGCTCACCGATGTCTCGGTCACCTCGTCCGACCGGGACGTGTGGGCGGACGGCATCCCGTCGCGGATAACTCTGGAACCGGGACACAGCGTCACCGTTCCGGTCACGCTGAGCTGGAAATCGCACACTACCGGCCGGCTCCGCGGCTCGAGAACTGTCACCAGCGAGCTACGCCTGGGCGCGAATATCGACTCATCGTGGCGAAACGTTACTGAAAGCGACTTCAAGCTGCCGCTCCAACTACGCCTCGCCGGCGAGAGCAGCACCCTGTACGGCTCGAGCCGGGCCGGCTGGAACTTCGCCGGGCTGCTCCTGCTCGCCCTGCTGGCGGCGGCGGGCCTTGGGGCGGCCGTCGGCGGCTTGCTGTGGTGGTATCCGAAGCTGACCGGTGTCCTGTCCGCGGAATGGCCGGACGGCCAGATCGTACGGGCGAAGCTGTCCGGGCGGAGAGTACGGATCGGCCCGGGGCGGCGGCTCGACGTCCCCGGCCTCGGATCGGTGCGTGGCCGGCGGGCCAGGAGCATCGGCGAACTCCGTCGAACCGACATCTTCGTGTGCTACCAGGCGCCGCGCCCGGCCGGCAAACCGCGTCACCAGACGCGCCGGGACGGGAAAACGCGCTACCAGCCGCGCCGGCCCCGGAAACCGCCCCGGCTCCGGTTCTCCCCGGGCGACTCCTGGGTCATCGGAGACACAACCTTCATCTATACCGGGGCTGGGCAGGCGGACGACCCGTTCGCCGTGTTCTTCCGCGACCGTCCGGGCCCCCACAGCGGCCCGGACAACGGCCGCGGGAAGCGCATCACCCGCTGACAGAACGTATCGAACAGCCCTGGGGGCTTTCAGTCGTCATCCCCCGGGAAACGGATGGAATGGCGCGCGCGCAGCGCCCGCTCACGTTCCGTCAGCGCCTGCGCGAGCCCGGCATCGGCCTCCCGCAGGAGCCGTTCGACGCCCCCCAGCCCGCCCAGGCTCTTCGTGATCGCCTCGTTGGCCGTCGCGTGGGCCCGCAGGGCCGCGGTGAGCTGCTCGTTCTCGGCGACCAGCCGCTCCAGGGCGGCCGTGGCACCGGCCAGCTCCCCGGCCAGCCGGCCGTGCTCCTCCTTGGCGCGGGCGATCTCCTCCTCCCGGGCCCGGATCCGCTCGGCCCACTCGTGCTGGGCGGACGCGGCCTGTGCCAGCAGCCGCTGAAGATCCTCCCGTAGCTCCCCGAGCTGCTCGTCGGTCAGCCGCAGCAGCCGCCCGGCCGCGAGCTCCAGCGCCCGCTCCGTCTCGGCCACCGGGGTGGCGAAGACCTCCGCCCGCTCGGTGAGATCATCGTGCTGCGCCCGCAGTGTGTCGAGGAAGCCGGCGACCTTCTCGGCGTGCCGGAGCTCCCCGACCCGGGCCCGCAGCAGCTCGTACTCGGCGGCGCGGTCGAGCAGCCCCCGTTCGATGCCACGGCGGCGGTCCAGTTCCGCCCGTAGCGCCGCGACATCCGCCGCTGCCGACGCCTGCTCGGCCGCGGAGCGCAGCAGCTCCTCCTCGGCCGGGATACCGGCGTCGGCCACCGCCAGCAGGCCCGGCAGGACCTCGACGAGATCCTTCGCTGTGGCCAGGGCGGCGTCGAGGGCCACCACCACGCCGAACGCCTCCGCCGGGTCGGCCTCGCCGGCCCCGGCCTTCACCGCCAGCACAGCCTGCCGGAATGCCGAACGCAACGCGTCGAGCGCCGTCACCGGCGCATCCGGAGAGGCGGTGATCGCCACCTCCCCGGGCCGCGGCTCGGCCCAGGGGTCCTCAACCACCATTCCTCCGTTCATCCCCTGCTGACGGCCTGTATCCCGCCGCCGGCCCCCCGCCACGCCCGGTCTGGGACGGCACAGGCGGAGGTCACCCGTTCTCCCCACCGCCGCCGGAGCTGAGGGGAGAGGCAGGACCCGCGCCGGCCCACCGGCGACCGGGTGCAGGACGAGTGCGCCAGGCCCGAACCCGGTGCGGACGGCCCGCGCCCCCACGTGGTAGCCGCCCGATGGCAGATCGTCCCGTAACGGTATCCGGACCGGAAAACGACCACCGTGACCAGCCGGCTGGACGTCGACAAGCACCTCACGGCCGTGGGAGCCGTCGACGGTCACCACGACCGGGACGTCGCCGGCCTCGGCCCGTTCCAGTGGGAGAGCACCCGGTGTAGCGACCACCAGACTCCCCGCGGCCAGCAGGCCGTCACGGACCTGGTGCACCCGCAGGCTCAGGGCATGCGGGCAGCCCTCGGCCGCGGTCACCCGGCCGGCGGCCAGCACCGCCGCCCCACGGGCCGCCGCGAGCTCGGGGCGGTCCACCGCCAGTGGCACCGGGATGCCGCCCCGGCCGAGCGCGGCCAACGCCCGGCCCGCGGCCCGCGACACCGCGGCCCGCACCGGCGGCAGCGCGCCAAGACCACCGACGGTGAGCACATCCAGCCCGTCGCCGGACGCTCGAGGCGAACCGCCGCCACTCTTCCCCGGCCCATCGGGAGTGCCGGGAACCGGGGGGATGCTGTCGAGCAGGTCGGCGCGGCGGGTCAGCAGGGCGACCACGGCATCCTCGATCGTTTCCATGACCGGATCGAGGCAGCCGGTCACATCCGCGGCGGACAGCCGGTAGCCAGCGCCGAACCGGTAGGCACCCGCGTCCCGCCAGCGTGGCTGCTCGGCCGCGGCGGCGAGCACCCGCACGGCCCGCTCCTGGCCGCGGGCAAGATCCTCGGCGAAGACGCGGAGCAGCCGCGCGGCCACGATGTCCGTGGGCTCCCGGCCGTGGACGCGGGTGTAGGCCAGCCGCACCGCCGCGGCCGCGAAGGCCGACCCCGCGGTACCGGCGCGGGTCTCGGCGTCCAGCAGCCGGACCGCACGCTCCTGCGTCTCGCACAAGGCGGCCTGCACCCGGTCAGCGCCGACATCGCAGACGAGCAGCAGCCGGCCCGGCCGCGGCGCCCCGCCCACGGCGGGGCCGGCCGGGCCCGTCACAGCCGGCCCCGCTCCTGCCACTTCCTGTTCTGTATCTAATACGTTCGGTGCCGTCGTGGGCAGGCTGTCAAGGCCGGGGGCACGGTCGGCGACCGACCAGGCCGCGGCGCAGAGCGGTGCGCTGACCAGGGCGCGCACCGGCAGCCCGAGGTCGTCGGCGAGCAGGCGACGCAGCCCGTTCCGGGCGCCCTTCCCCTCGGACGTGCGCTGCCAGCGCTCCGGCACGGCGACGACCATCTGACGCGTGGCCGAGACACCCCGGCCATGGCCGGACGCCCCGCCCCGGGCCCCGGACCCGTCCAGGGCTGTGCTCCCGTCCAGGGCTGTGCTCCCGTCCAGGACAGTGCTCCCGTCCAGGACAGTGCTCCCGTCCAGGACAGCGGTGAGGAAGGCACGCGCGGCCCGCGCCGGGCCGCGGGGTGACCGCCAGCCGTGCTGCCCCCAATAGGCCTCCGGCGTCCCGAGCAGGTCCAGGAAGCCGGTGAGCGCCCCGGCATCGTGCCCGACGGCGTCGCGGCCGGCCAGGCTGTCCGGAGCGGAGGTGCCGTCGAAGGCAGCGCGTCCGACGAGCACCCGCGGCCCCGCCCAGGCGACAGCGGTCGCGACCGGCGCGTCACTGACGGGATCGAACGGCGGCAGGTGGCCCGCGTCATCACAGACAGCGATCCTGGTGCAGACGGACCCCAGGTCAAGGCCGACATGTCCCGCGCTTCCGCTCATGGTGACTTCCGCCATAGAAGAAGTTCGGATCCGGGCGAGACGTTCCCGCGCGCTTCCTCCACCGGCCCGGATCCGCCGAGCGCCGGGATGTCCTTCGACCCGGCCCGGGTGAGCGCCCCGTTGTGGGCACCCGAGGCGGAAAACCACCGGAAGTACCCGGCGGCCTGGCCCCAGCCGTCGGGGAGACGGGCGAGGAGAGCTGGCAGCAGCGCTGTGCCGTCCTGTAGGTCCAGGCGGCGGGCGAGCTGCAGCAGCGCCCGCAGCCCGTCCGGAGACCTGGCCGGATCCGGTATGTCGGCGGGAGTCCGCGCCTCGATCAGAAGCGTCCGGAACGGGTCGAGTATCCGCGGCGGGTCGCCGATGCTGTCCATCCGGTCGAGCCAGTGCCGCAGCCCTTCGACCGAGCCGGCCCGCATCTCCTGGATGGCGACCTCCAGGGGGCCCGGTCCGCGCGGCGCAGCCCGCGGTCGACCTCGGGCCAGCGGCGCTCGCCGGCCGGCGACCACCCGTCGGCGCAGAACTCACGGGCCAACGCGACAGCCCCGGCCTGGACCCGGCGAAACCGGGCGGCGCCCTTCGGCTTCCGGCCCAGCAGCCCGCCGAGCACCCGGTCCAGCCGGCCCTGCTCGCGCAGCCGCCGCGCGTAGGAGCGGGTGTCCTCCACATCGAGCAGAGAACCATCGGCGAGCAGGGCCTCAAGTGTCCTGATGTCGTCGTCGTCCCCGCCGGAATTCCCGGCGAGAACGTCGTCCACCCGGCTCGACCACTTCTCCATGGCCGTCTCGGGCTCCCGTACCGGCTCGAACAGCATGTTCTCGAACATCATGGAGACCCGGAAGCGCTCATCCGGTATGTCCAGATTCAAGGGAGCGCTGTCCCGGGCAAGTACGTGGACGATGTCGCGGGTCTCGTGGAACAGGGTCCGCAGCAGCAGGAGACGGCGGTAGTAGGCCCGGGCGAGACCCGACCGTAGCGGCGGAATTCCGGGCAGGTTCCGCCACTCCACCACATGTCGGCCCGACCCGGCCGCGCCATCACCGAAAGCGATACGAAAACGCTCGATCCGATCGCCGTACGCCCAGGTGCAGGCGCTCAGCGATGAACACATCCCTATCGGCAGGAGCGCCAGGACGGTGTCGAGAAAAGCCAGCCGCAGCCGCAGCGGCACGGACGGCACCGGAGGCGCGGACGGCACCGGGAACACTGGTGTGGCAATGGTCACCGGCCCGTCGAGCAGGAGCGCCGCGGTGGCCGCGACCGCACCGAAGCCGAACGTGTCGATAGCGTCGGCGATGGCCGTCGACGTCGGCGCCGCCATGCGCAGCAATTTCTGCGGAGCATCCGGCGTGCGCATCCCGCCCTGCGCCGCCTGATAGAACCTGGCTATTCTGGGACGAGCCCTGACAAATTCTTCGTGGGACGCATAACAACACCACAAGAATTCACCCCGGCCAAGCCGGCCGGCAGGGGCGTGGAAGGCAACGGCCACGTTTTTCATGACATCGCCGAAGAAGGAGACCTCCCCCAGCGTCAGGGCACCACCCGTCGGCGGCGCGGGCCGGTAGTGGGCTGCCAGCCAGGCCATATCGCGGACATCCCGCCGATCGGGATGATCAGCAATCATCCATTGCACCTCGAGGCCGACCTGAGCGCCCTCGGGCAGGCTGTCGGTCACCGCCTGCCCGCCGTCACCGCCACGGCGCAGCAGCCCCAGCCGGCGTCTGGACCGGCTCTGCGCCGTCTTCAGCAGCCGCTTGCGCACGCCGCTGTCGATCTCGATGTCGGGCCGCTCGAGGAAGCTGGCCCACTCGTCCCGCCGCCGCACGTCGAACCGCTGGCTCGCGGCCGTGAGCCAGTCCTCGAACACCGGCAGCACCTGGTCGAACCGCCCCCGCCGGAGGGCCCGCTCCAGCAGCACCTGCACCCCCGGGTCACCGGCCCCGTCCGGCCCGCTGAGAGCGGCGATGTCGTCAGCGCCGATCATCTGCCGGAACGAGGAGGTCTCCAACGCGCGCAGGACCCGCAGCACATTCCTGGACGCCGGATGGTCGGCGGCCTCCAGCCAGCCCAGCAGCCCCAGCAGGGTGCGCCCGCCCGACGGGGCAGGCGCGTCCCACCCATCGGCCGGCAGCTCACGCTTCATCTGCCTGACCAGCAGATGGATCGTGTACGCGCGGTCGGCCGCCAGCCGGTCCCGGACCATCCGCCAGCCGTCCGCGTCGTCCCGATGATCGAGTGTGGAGTCGACCACGAGATCGCGTATCTCCCGCCCGACCTCATCGGCGCCGCCGTGCAGCAGCAGGAAGTCAGCAAGAATCTCCGGGAGGCAGCGCAGCCGCTCTGCCATACCCACCAGCGCCGTGAGCAGCCGGCTGTCGGCGTCCACCTCGACAAGCTGCCGACAGCGCTCGAGCAGCGCCGGCAGCGCCGCCGGGACCCAGTGCTTCCTGACCAGCTCGATGTCGGTGGCGATCGCTCCGCCCGCACCGAAGCCGCCGGTCCCCAGCAGGAAGACCTTCAGCAGCTCGGCCGCCAGATAGTCGACAGGAGGCAGCGAACGAAAGTGCTCCCGTATGCTCTCGGCAAGGGCCTCCGGCGGGGCGGACGCATCTTCCTCGGGCGTCTCTTCCGTGAGCGCATCCCGCTCTGTGGCCAGCGAAGACGGCGAATTCCCCCGGGTCTGGCCGAGCAGTATCTTTCGCTCCGCCACGGCGAGTGCCTCGACAATTTTGTCCGGCTGGTTGAAACTGTATGGCTTCTCGTCCTCGGAGAGCCAGCGCAGAACGGCGTCGGTTCCCCACCCGTCACGCAGCCGTTTCAGGTTCACGGCATAAACACGGCTGGGGCTGTGGTCGCGGCCGGCAGCGTCATCATGGCCGTCGACGACGGCGTTGACATCCCGTGGGTCATCCGGATCGATCTGCCCGGCGCCGTCCCGCAGATACTGGGTGAACGCCAGCCGGATCCGGTGGCTGGTCCGGTTGTCCACCCAGGTGCCCGCGGACAGCGTGGCCCGGACGCCCGCGGGCAGCAGTGCGGCCACCTCGTCGAAGAAGGCTATCCGCTCCTCAAGCGAATACCTTGGCGACACGTAACCAGGAGTGAGCGTGACCGGCCCACGGAGCAGCGCCGCGGCCACGGCCCCCACGGCCGCGGCCGTCCGCGGATCCAGCAGCCGCTCCCGGACACTCGAGACCTCTTCGTCACGTGACCGAGCCGACACGATGAGCGGCTCGTCGTCGTGCTCGGGGAAGGGCCGCTCCTCAACCGCCCGGTACAGGGCCAGGTAGCTGCCGAAACACCGTTCGAAGTCGTCCAGCGGCAGGCAGAAGAAACGTGTCGGGACGATCGGGCGGCCGGCCGCGTCCACCGGCACCGTCGGCTCCCGCGGCCACTCGCGGATCGCGGCCCCCACATACCGGACGGTGGCGGCCGTGGCAAAGGTGAACGTCACCCACGGCAGCGCGTCCGCTCCCTCCCGCTGTTCCTCCCCAACGGGCGACCTGGGTGATCCGGGTGAGAAGTGATTGACCATCTTGGCCATGCTCCCCGGGCGGAGCCGGCCGGTGGAGCCGGATCGTAGCAGGCTGTAGTCTTCCCGCTGGCCGGGAGCTTTACCGATCAGTGCCCAGTCGAGAGCGACCTCGCTCATCGGTACCCGTCCGCCCTGCGGATCCGGTTCGCCAGCCCCACCAGCGGCTCAAGGACATTCATCGGCTGCGGCCGGGCCCGAATACGGAACTGGCCCCGCTCGCTGACGACGTTGGCATAGTCAGCGGGGTCGAACCGGCCGTTCGGCCCGATGTAGAAACCGATCGAGGAGGTCGCGTGGAAGCTGATACGGTCCAGGTAGAAATTCGACAGGATGCTGTCACGAATGTGCTGAGCGGAGTTGTCGGGCCGTTCCTGGCAGAGCATGCTGAAATACCGGCGTGCGACTTTCTGTTCGATTCTCGGCCGGCCGGGTTTCTCCGCCAGCACCGCGAGGTCACGAGGTGTCATCGCCCGGCCGAGCACCCGGGGATCGTCGAACTTCGTGATGCAGACCGCAAGCTGGTGGGGCAGCCGGTTGCCGACCAGCTTCCCGTTGGTGAACGTCCTGCTCACCACCTCGTCGAGCATCTGGTTGAAATACTGGAAACCGTTGCCGTCATCCTCCTCCCGGATCGGGTCGAACAAATAGATGATTCCGTCGCAGGTGACCAGATGCTCCACGAGCTGCTCCTTGGCGACCTCGTCACGCGTGCCCAGGCCCGGCTCGCCGCGCACCTCATCGAAGTCGAGCTCGTCCACGTCCGCGTTCTCGCCCTTGTCGTCGCGCGTCCACTGGTCCTCGAACAGCCGGCCGGAAACGTCCAAAAACTCGAGAGCGAATTCTATATGACTTTCGTTCGCATGGTTCTGCCCGAGAAACGACCAGCTCAGCCGGGTGTTGGTGCCGACCTGGGTACCCGCCGGAAACATACGTTTGACGGCGAGTACGTTCGCGAGCTCGGACAGCACGGACACCGCACCCGCATCCTTGCTCGTGACCCTCCAACTGGCCCGGCTGCGCGCCTGTTCGGCGGCGAGCTTCAAAGCGCCCAGATACGTCGTCTTCCCGCTGTATGTCGCGCCCCACAGACCGATGCGCATGTCAAAGCGCGGCCGGTCGAATGCCGGCTGGTCCACCCGCGGGCTTACCATGCGGCACCGCCGGAAGCCACGCTGCCGGTGCCGGCACCCGGCCGGGCCGCGCTGGAGGGCTCGGTGGCCGGGCCCAGCAGCGGCACCGGCAGCGTGCGCTCGCCGTACCCGGCGAGCAGCCCCAGCGCCGAGGCCAGCCCGGCGGCGGACACCCCGTCCAGGGTGAACAGCCCGTCCGCGCCCAGCTGGCGCCATGCCTCATCGGCCCGCGCCCGCGCGGACCCGCCGGCGCGGGCCGGGTCGACCTCGGGCATACCCCGGATGGCCACCCTGCGCATACCGTCCCGTACGACCAGTTGATCCATCTCCGTCCTCCAGTCGTGACGGGCCGGGCAGGGCACCGTGAGGTCGTCGTGCTGCCGCACCGGATGCGGCGGCCGGGCACCGATCGTGACAAGACAGTGAGCGGCGCCGTCGCGCCACCACCGCGTCCCCGCCGACTCGTTCAGGACACGCAGGGCATCCTCGACAGGGGCGGCGAAATCGTAGCGTGGCTCACTCGGCCGCCATCCGTACAGGGCCGTCAGCACACCCGCCGCCGCCATCGGCGCCGCCAACCGCACCACCGGCCGCTGCGACCCGCGCCAGTCGAGCAGGTTGTGATCGTCATAGCCGATCAGGCCGACCATCACCGCAGCCGGCTCCGGATGCTCCTCCCCGACCAGCGTGAGCAGGTCCACGACCACCTGGAAACGGGCCGCCACCGCCTCCGGCGTACCGCCGAGCTCGAGCGCGAAGACCACGTCGACCTGCTCGGCGCCGAACTCGGCGGGGACCTCGTTCAACACGCCCGGCCAGGTCCTGCCGCCACCGCGCAGATCCGCCGGATGCAGGAAGCGCACCCGGCCGGGCCCGTCGAGCGCGACCCGGACCCGCACGGGCGTGCCGGGCTGCGGCGCGCACCGCGCCAGGGCCACCGGACGCCACTGCCGCGGGTCGTCCCCCACCGGGGCGACGACCGCCAGCGCCAGCTCGTCCGAACGGGTCGGCGGCGCCAGCACCGTGACCTCGGACTCCGGCGCCAGCTCCGGCTCGGCCGGCACCACCGTGTCGGCTTCGAACAGCGGATGCGTCACCAGACGTACCCGTCGGGTGACATGATCGACCTCGGCGAGGGCGAGTGCGTAACCATGCCGCAGCGGCGCCCGCCGCAGCATCTCGTCCAGAGTGCCGCTCACGACGGCGACCGGTTGCTGGCCGTCGGCCAGACCGGCGTGGACGAGGCTGTCCACGAGTGCCTGGAGCGCGTCGTCCACCATCGGCCAGCCAGCGACCTGCCGGACCAGCGGCACCACGCTGGACGGGCCGATCGTCGCGAGCACGTCGTGCAGCGGCTGGAGAGCCGCCGGCCAGCCTTTATAACCCACGGTCACGATCGGGTCCACCCGGCCACCGCCGTGAGCCCCGATCCCGCCGGCCAGCCGCAGCCACTGGCTGTCCGGTTCCGACGGCAGCCCCGGGAGCAGATCCGACCAGTTCCATGTCCGCTGCGGCCCGAGCCGCTGGGGGACACCCAGATCGTCGGCGCCGACGCCGGTCACCGCGACCGCGTCCGGTGTCAGTTCGACGACAGCCGCCTGCCTGATCTCGCCGCTGACGATCCGGTTCAGCAGCCGCCCGACGACCACGCCGGCCGGCGCCATGGTGGGCGCCTCACCCACCTCGCGCCGGGCGGCGTCGATCTCACCCGGCGCCGGCGGGCCGCCGCGGACCACAGCCACCAGCCGGCCGGCCAGCCCCGGATCGCCGTCACCGAGCGCGTCGACGACCCGGGCCACGGCCCGCAGGTCGAACCGGCGGCGTGCCGCCGCCAGCCGGGCACCGAACTCCCGCTCGAGACCGGCAGTGATCCCGCCCAGGACGTAACCGCCACGCAGGAGCCAGCCGCACCCCCGGCACCGCGCCGCCGCCCCGCACGGCAGCGCGCAGACCGGGCAGCATCCCGCTGCCACCGGCCCATCACGGCTGTCGTCAGACCCCGGCACAAGCCCACTCACCTGGGAGGCCCGGCGGGCACGTCATCGGGCAGGAACGTGGTCAGCGCGTCCCGGCCGGCCCCGTCCGGCAGGCTCAGCGTGCGTTCGGCCAGCCGCGCCTCCATCCGGTCCAGCAGGGTGCGCACCGCGCGCCCGTTACCGAAGTCGTCCAGCCGGGCGGAACGGGCCGCCCGCAGCCAGCCGGACGCCCGCGCCCCAGCCGCTGGTGACAGGGTGTACCCGGCGTCCGACGCCATCCTCCGCAGGATCTCCGCCAGCTCCTCGACGGTGTAGCCGGGGAACTCCACCCGCTCGGTGAACCGCGAGCTCAGCCCCTCGTTGCGGGCGAGGAAGGCGTCCATCGCGGCCGGGTAGCCGGCGGCGATGACGACCAGCCGGCCACGGAGGTTCTCCATGGCCGGGACCAGGGTGTCGACCGCCTCCTGACCGAAGTCGTTCTCGCCGCCCCGGGCCAGGCTGTACGCCTCATCGATGAACAGCACCCCGTCCAGCGCCTCCTGGATGCGTTCCTCCGTCCTCGACGCGGTCTGACCGACATAACCGGCGACCAGACGTTCCCGGGTGACCTCGACCACATGTCCCCGGCCCAGCAGCCCGAGGGAGTGCAGCATCCGGCCGAGCAGCCGGGCGACCGTGGTCTTGCCGGTGCCCGGCGGGCCGACGAAGAGCAGATGCGGGGCGAGCACACCGTCCGATCCCAGCCGCTGCCGGTGCCGCAGCCTGGCGACCAGCCCCCGCAGCACGTCCTTCACCGCGCCCATGCCGACCAGCGTGTCGAACTCGGCCAGCACCTCCTCCACCCGGGGAACGGCCCGACGCAGATACACCCGGTAACGCTCAGGGATATCCGCGGGCCGCAGCGGCTCGGTCAGCACGGTTTCGGCCGACGCGGCGTCCAGCCGGGCCACCCCGCCAGCGGGGAACACCCGCTGCGACCACTCGTCCCGCAGCTCCGCGGCCAGCTCACGCATGGTCCGGGCGTTGCCGAACGACCCGTCGCGGACCCGGTGCAGACCGGTGACGGCCTGCCGGAGCTCGTCGGCCAGCTCCGGCGTCCAGGCGAGTTCCGCCCGGGTGAGCTCGCCGAGCAGGATGGCCAGCAGCTCGTCGGGGGAGAAATCGGGGAAGTCCACGACGTTCGCCGCCGGGAACCGGCTGCGCAGGCCGGGATTCGAGCCGAGGAAGTCGGTCATCCGCACCGGATAACCGGCTACGATCACTACCAGACGGTCCCGGTCGTTCTCCATCCGGGTGAGCAGCGCGTCGATCGCCTCCTGGCCGAACCCGCCGGCCTGCTCGGTCAGCCGGTACGCCTCGTCGATGAACAGCACCCCGTCCAGCGCCTCGTCGACCAGCCGGTTGGTGTTGATCGCGGTCTGGCCGACGAACCCGGCCACCAGGTCGGACACTTCCGCGGAGACGAGATGGCCGCGGCGCAGCACGCCGAGATCCCGGTAGATCTCACCGACGAGCCGGGCGACCGTGGTCTTGCCGGTGCCCGGATTACCGGTGAGGACCAGATGCAGCGCCTGGGCCTCGGCGCGGCCGGCCCGCCCGACCGCGCGGCGGGCGTCCTCCAGCGCCATCCGCCTGGCCAGCCTGCGCAGATGCTCCTTGACTGGCGCGAGCCCGGTCAGCTCGTCCAGCCGCTCCCAGACATCGCGGCCGTCCGGCATGGCCGTGGTGAGCTCGCCACGGGCCCGCAGCTCCCGCGCGCTGAGCGGGATGCCGGCCCGCGCGAGCCCGGTCAGGCTGTGCAGCCAGCGCCGGGCACCGAGCGCGCCCTCTCCCGCCATCGCCGCGGCCAGCCGCGGGATCTCCGCCCAGTCGGCGACACACAGCCCGTGACGCAGCCGGACCAGGTGGACCAGGCGTTCCAGCTCGGCCGCGGTGGGCTCCCCGACCTGCGCGCAGGCCCGTCCCGACCGCCGCTGTGACTGGTCGTCGAGGAACTCGGCCAGGGTCGAGTAGCCGCCGAGCCCGCGGACCTCCTCGACGACCCGGTCCCAGCCGCGGT
>NZ_CEVIVD010000044.1:9425-10171 GCF_982290655.1 Protofrankia sp. CiP1_Cm_nod3 | reverse complement strand
AGTGGAACAGCAGCAGACAGACGTTGCCCGTGCGCGGGCCGGTGATCCACCTGCCGAGCGCCTCGGAGAACGCACGGCGCTCGCCGACATGGGCGAGGAACTGGTCCGCCCGTACCACGGCCACGGCCGTGCGGACCTCGTCCTGGGTCATGTAGTGCTCAAGCATCTGGATGAGGAACGTGTCACGCATCCCCGTCCGGCGGCGCGGCGCGCCCACCGCCGCCGCCGGCCGCGCCTCGTAGTCGGCGGCGGCACCTGATAGCGGCCCGTCACTATCCGCGACGCCACTCACCGACGCCGGGGAGCGTAGCTGCATCCGCCGCCCCTGCGGCCCGGAGAAGTACCGCATCCCACCGGCCCGGCCTGCCCCAGCGTCCGGCGCCGGTCCGTCCGGCGCCGGTCCGTCCGACGCGGGTCCGTCCGACGCGGGCCCGTCCGACGCGGGCCCGTCCGACGCGGGCCCGTCCGACGCGGGCCCGTCCGGCGTCCGCGCGGGCCTCGGGTGCCGGCGGCCGGAACGTGCCCGGTTGGTGTAGCCCGCCGAGTCCGCGTCGCGGAAGTACAAGGAGTCACGAGCCGAGCAGAAGGCGACCCGGTCGAAGCCCCCGGCTCGCAGTTCCTCCCACAACGCCTCCTCGATGCCGCGCTCCTGGTAGTCACGGCTGACGAAGACGTCGTCCGTCCCGATGCCGTACAGCACGAACACGGCGTCGCCGCCGGGCCGCACCGCCTCGGCGAGCCGCTCG
>NZ_CEVIVD010000044.1:6903-9400 GCF_982290655.1 Protofrankia sp. CiP1_Cm_nod3 | reverse complement strand
ACCGTCGCGGCCACCGGCGGATCCGTCCGCCCGGACGCGTCCGACCGGGCGGACGGGCCCGGTCTCTCAGTTGGCACCGGCTTTCTACCCGCTCCGTTTGCCGAGGCCCGCGCCGGCCGGCCGGCCCTGGGGAGCGTCCGTGCCGGCCTGGGGCGCCGCCCTGCGGATCGACTCGATGTCGCGGTAGCGGGCGTCGGGCTCACCGCCCGCCGGCTGGGGAACGCCCGCGTCCAGGCCGTGCTCCCGCAGGGCGGCGGCGAGCTCGCGGGCCCGAGCCTCGCGGATCTCCTCGGATCCGGTGTCCCGGTCGTAGGAGAGCACCTTCAGCTCGCATGCGGCCGGACCGGCCGTCGACGGCGAGACGTCGACCACGACCTCCCCGCCGTCCGGGTGCTCGACCTTCGCGAAGAATGCGTTGCGGTAGTCCTCACCGCCGTAGGTGGCGTCCGCCAGGCTGAAGCCGTTGTCGACCAGGGTCCGCACGACGATGTCGGCGATGTTGGCGCGTAACTGCGACCCGAGCTGGGCCAAGCCGGCATCCTCGACGATCTCGGCAAGCCGTTGCTCGAAGGCGGGAGCGCGCTGGTCCACCAGCTCCCGCATGGTGTCGGTGCTGGGCGGGGACGCCTCGTCCACGAGAAGGCCGAGCGTGGCCGCGACCTCGGCGCGTAACCGCGACAGCGCGCCGTTGGACCAGTAGTCGACTTCGAGCGGGACGTCGGGCAGCTCCTCCCCGTCGGCGTCGACGGCGGCCCGGTCGGCGTTGCGCTCGATCAGCCCCTGGACGACCAGCAGCGCGTCCCGGGCCGCGGCCCGCAGCAGGTGCCACTCCCGGTCGGCCCACTCCAGCTCCACCCGCAGGTCGGACAGCCCGTGATACGCCCGCTGCGCACCGGCCAACGCGGCTTCGCCCAGACCGGCGTCGAGGACGTCCCCGACCGCGGCGAGGTCACGTTCGAGAGCCTCCAGCCGGCCGGGCGCGTAGCGGTCGAACGGGAGGGTCTCCCGGATGAGATCGCGGACGGCATGAGCGTCCCGGACCCAGCGGCTGGCCGCCTCGACCGACCGCTTCCGGTCCGCGGCGAGCTCGGCGAGGCCGCCGCGCAGCTCGCTGACATCCCGTTCCCGCCGGCGACGTTCCTGGGCGATGGCGGAACGCAACGCGCGTTCCCGTTCCGCCAGTGCCTTCCGGGCCTCGTCGCGCACCTGGGTGACCGTGGTGTCGAGGCTGTCGAACATCTGCCGGGCCTGCTCGTCGAGCCGCCGGTTGACCTCGCTCTCCAGCTCTCTGGTCCGGGAGCTGAGCTGGTCGATCGTCCGTTCGGCGCTGTGCTGCCTGCGCTGGATCTCGTCAGCGGCCTGCTGGGCGTCCCGGCGGGCCTGCTCCCGGACACCTTCGATCACCTGGGGCAGGTCCGACTGGACGTCGCGTAACCGGGCCGCGGCCCGCTGGGCCCGACGCCACTCGGACTCCTCGATGCGGACGAAGGCCGTCTTCCGGCCGCTCATCAGGTGTCCGCCTTCCCCTGTGCCGGGCCGCCGGCCCAGCCAGCCTGATCAGCCCGGCCGCGCTGATCGGTCCGCCCGGTCCGGACCGGGCGTTGACCGGGGATGTGACGGGCCTGCTCCGACGAGATGTTCCAGGCTCGTGCCACCGCCTCGTCCAGCGCCGCCAGCAGCCCGCGCGCGGGTATCCCGACCATGAGCACCTCACCGTCGGCAATCATGATCTCGGTGGTTCGCAGGCGGCCCTCGAAGTCGTAGCCGCCCCCGCGCAGCCGGCCGGTCAGGTGGTGGATCCGCTGGTTAGCGCTCCCGCGCAGGCCACGGTTGTCATCCCGGCTCGCCACATAGCGCCCGTCGATCAATACGTCGACCTGTGCGAGCAGATCGGCGACGCCCGCGTTCGGCGGGCTGTGGCGCAACCGCTCCAGGCGGTACCCGGTGAAGCAGATGAGGGAGAGGCCCTGTTCGGGCCGTAACGCCCGGGCGTGGCGGGCAAGTTCCGCGAGCCCGGCCGCCTGGCTCATGGGCTCCCCGCCGGAGAAGGTCAGCCCGGTCAGCCCGGGCACCGAACACAGTTCGGCCGCGAGCTCCGCCGGCGCGACCAGCCGGGCGGGACGGTCGGGAATCCACTCCGGCGCCACACAGCCCGCGCAGCGGAACGGGCAGCCCTGCACCCACACCGCCGCCCGCGGGCCGGGCCCGAGGGCGTGGGTGAGCCGGCAGGTAGCCGCGACGTTGAGAAAGGCGCCCGGGCCGCCCGGGCAGGCGCTCATGTCGGCCATTCCCAGGCGGTCGGATCATCGGCGTCGGGGAAGTCCGTGGGCTGCTGTCCGTTCGGGCGGGCGGTGCCGATCCGCGGGCCGAACCCGCCGCCCGTCCGGGGCACCCAGGTCTCCTCTTCATCCTGGTCGTGCGACCGCGCGCCGTCGTGGCCGGGGCCGGCGGGCCGCTGGCCGGCGGCATGTCTGTCGGCGGCATGTCTGTCGGCGGC
>NZ_CEVIVD010000044.1:6263-6878 GCF_982290655.1 Protofrankia sp. CiP1_Cm_nod3 | reverse complement strand
ATGTCTGTCGGCGGCCTCCCGCCTCGGGGCGTCCGGATCCCACCATGGCTGGGCGTCGTCCCGTGTCGGCCTCGGGATGTCGTCCACGGGCGGCCGGTCCGTCGCCTCGTCCAGCTCCGCCACTTCCTCCGCGAAGGAAGGATGCCGTGCGCGCGGCGCCTGCCCGTCGTCCGCCCTGCCATCCACCGCGGCTGGCGCATGAGGCGGCCGTCCCGGCTCCTGCGGGCGCGTCGGCTTCTCCAGCCGCACCGGCTGCGTCGGCGGTACTGGCAACGTCGGCCGCTCCAAAGGCGTCGCTCTCCGCGGATCCTGCGGCCGCGTCGGCTGGAGCCCAGGTGACGCGGGCCTGTCCCCGGCATCGACCGTAGGAAGATCGTCCTGAAGGTGATGGCTCTGCTCAGGCCACGGCTGTCTGTCGTAGCGCGGTCCCGCGCCGGGTACCCACGGGCCTCCCGGAGGCGGCGCCGACCTGGGCCTGGCCCAGGTCGTCTTGTCCTCCGGATCGACCGGTTGACCGGCCGGCCGATCAGCCGGGCCGTGGTCGTCCCGGTACGGATCGCCTCGTTCGCCCTGTTCACCCTGTTCGCCCCGTTCACCCTGTTCGGGCCATTCGGG
>NZ_CEVIVD010000044.1:0-6238 GCF_982290655.1 Protofrankia sp. CiP1_Cm_nod3 | reverse complement strand
CGTGGCTGAGTGCGCGGCCCAGGTGGTGTCCGCCCGTCGGCGGGGAAGGGCTCGTCCACGAAGAAGGGGTCGTCCACGGACGATGCCCGCGGTGATCCCACCCTGGACGTCGTGGGCGTCGCGAACCTCGTGGACGCCCTGTCGTCCCGGTTATCCGCCCGGTACCGCTCCGGGGATGGCTGGTCACGGGTGGGCGATGCCGGGAAGTCGCTCGGGTAGGGGAAGTCGGCGGCCCTGCCGGAGGGCCGGGTGTTCGGGGCCGGCCGCGGGCCGGCGACAAGATAGCTGCCGAGATCCGCCTCGATACGCCGCAGCTCGTCTTCCCGCCATCTGTCGAGAAGTCTCTCGGCGACGTCGGCCTGAGCCCGGACGGTTCTCTGGACCGTCCGTTCGATCTCCGCCGCCTTGGCCTCACGTGCGGCGTTGATCTCCAGGGATGCCTCCATCTGCCACTCGCGGCCCTGCATCTTCTCGATCTGCAGCCGGCTGCGTTCCTCGATCTCGACAAACTGTTCGTAGAGCGTCGGCGGCCCCAGCGACATCAGGAACTTGACGAAGACCGGCAGGCACTCGATCGAGGTGATGAAAAGGAGCAGCAGGAGATGGGCCCAGCCGAGGGCGGGCCGCTCGGAGGTCAGCCGGTCGAGGGCCTCGATGCGGATGAGCATGCCGGTGTCGTCGCTGTTCTTGGCGTTGAACGCGGCGGTGTCCGCGGCACGGGCTTTCACGAGGCCGTCGAGCTGGGCGTTGACCGTGCTCAGCTCCGACTGGGCGTTGGCGAGCGTGGACGTGCGCGAGGCGTTCTGGTTCGTCTGCGCCACGCTGATGGCCCGGTCGAGCTGGCCCTGGAGTCTGTCGAGGTCGGCCTTGGCGCTGTCCCGGATCGCGACTTTCTCGTTGTAGGCGATGCCGGCGCCGGGCCGGCCGCTGCCGCAGTCCGGCCGTCCTTCCTTCTCGCAGACCACGGCCTGCTCGGCCGCGTCGTATTTTTCTCGCGCGGCGTCGACCTGCGGCTGCAGGCGGGCCACCTCGGGATCCTTGCTGACGTCCGCGACGGCGCCGCCGGAGGCGACGGTCGCCTGTAACTGGGCCTGCCGGGCCCTGAGGTCGTTTATCTGCCTGGCGCGTTCGTCGTTCTGCATGTCGCGGTCGAACTGGTCGGCGCTCTCACGGTGCATGGTGGCCAGCTCGGCTTCTATCTCGGGCTCGAAGATGCGCAGCACCAGCGGCGTCGAGATGACCAGGCCGATAAGCACCGCCAGCAGCAGCCGCGGAAGCGCGATGACCAGGTTCTGGTACCAGTGCTCCCGACGTTGCACGGAGGCCACCAGCCACCGGTCGAGGCCCATGATCGCAAGACCCCACGCCCCGCCGACGAGAACGCAGGTGGCGATCGGCAGGCTCAGCCCCATGTGCAGGGCGAACGCGCAGGATGACGCAGCCATGAGCGACGTGGTCAGCACCGCGCTGCCGATACCGACGTACTTCGCCCGGTCGGTCGGGCAGCGGTCCAGGATCTGGGGGTTCGCCCCGGACAGCCAGATGAGAAGTCGTCTCACGACAGGCGCTCCCGCCCCCACAGCCTTGCGGCCATCCGCCCCCACACACCCTCTCGGCCTCGGTCAGGACCATGCCCGCCGGACTTACGGAACCTCACCCGACCCGCCGGAGGGGACGGGAACCACCGGTGCCCAGCCCGGCCGAACAGCGGAACGGCTCTTCCCCAGCCGCCGGCCGGCGTTGTTGTCGCCAGCCGGCCTGCCGAGAAGGCACTGGAAGGAAGGCCGGCCAGCCAGCCACCGCCACCGGCCCACATCCCGGGCTGGTGGATGCCGGGTGGGGAAGGCAGCCCGCGCGGAGCACGGGCCCGGACCTCGACGAGCTCGTCCCGGAGCTCGAACAGAGCGGCTGGCGAGACGATACCGGTGAGGGTGCCGCTCGGCGGGGCCGGAATCTCGAGGAAACTGATGACCGGCGGGCTGAAGGCACGCATGACCGGTGTTTGCGCCTCCACCACACCCCCGGTCCGCCCACGGGCCATCAGGCGCAGGGAACAGGTGGCCCTGAGCTCCACCGGGTGCGACCCCTTGGGAGGGAAGACGCCGTTGCCCTCGATGTACACCTCGTCCGCGTTGAGCGCAGACCATCTGACCACGACCGCTTCGCCGACGACACCGGCGCGGGGCTGCACGTCGACAAACTCGAACCGCGGCTCGGACGGCTCGGCGAACACGCTGCTCACACCCATCCCACCTTCATGATCCTCAAAGATGATGCCGGAGAGATGGCGCAAGAGGCCGAGGCAACGCTGACAGGCCAGCTCGACATGACGTTCCTCCCCCTCAGGAACACGTCGGTAAGCCTAACCCCACCCGTAGGCCAAGAACAAGATTTGTTTCAATATTGTGCGTACATTATCATCATAGTGGACGCGAGTCGTCGGATTCAGCACCCAGGTCCGCTCTCCGGGATCTCTCGGACCCCGCTCTCCCCACTCACGAGCCGCCATCGACCAGGGAGGACGAACGAAGCCGGAGCCATTGTCGATCAACCTGTCGGGTTGCCGACCCGCATCGCCCGGCGGCGTCTCGACGACTCCACCAGAGCTCACCGCACCCATTCCGAGTACCTTGGCCACCTTGAAAGCCGTGACCGTCGTTATCGCGAATAATCCCCCTTCCGTCAGCGACAGAAGAAGAACTACGAGGTGTCACGAAAATATTCTGCCGACGGCAGTTTCAGGAAGGTACCTGAGGCGGCGGACAAAATCGAGAACGACCGGACAGGCGCGCCACCCTGTCCCTGCCTGGGCCAACGCGAGACCGGATGGAGAGACAGGCCAGATAGAAAAGAATATATGCGTCAGAGATCCCGGACACGCGGCCGAAATGCCGCTACGGGGCCGGGCCAGGACGCCTGGAGAAGCGTAGAAACCGACGATGCACGATCTTCTTCGCCGGAACCGGAAAACGGCAAAAAAGACTCCAGGCGTATGCCCGGTCCCGTACGCGGTGGCTGTCCGTCGAGGACAGGGAGACGGTCGAGGAGAAGACGAAGACCAGGCCACCGCTGTGACCGGTACGGCGGTCAGTGGACGCGGGGGTCCGGGGGGCAGTCGAGAGCGCTGGCTCTGGTCAGGCCGCTGACGGTGAGCTTGGCGGACAGGCGGACCGGGCCAGGCCGCTCGGTGAGGATGCCCGTCCAGCCGTCCGCCGCCTCGAACACGCACGCCTCGTGGCCGTCGTCGAGCTGCCAGTAGGGCGTGAAGTGCACCAGGACGGTCGCCACGCCGGGCGCGCGGAAGTTCACCGCGAGTGAGCTGACACCGAGTTCGGTCAGGGCCGCCGGCCCCCGCACCAGGCCTGGCGAGTCGGTGACCAGCCAGACCTTCCAGTGGGCGTCCGACCAGACGAGTTCCAGGTAGGGCAGGCCGGCGTCGAGCAGCTTCGCCTCCTCCACCGCGGAGGAGTCCAGCTCCACGTCCGGCCGCGCCACGAAACGGACGCCGCGTTCGAGCAGCCACTTGTGGTAGGTCTCGGGAGCAAGGGTGCCGTCGTAGAACAGCGAGTTGTACTCCATGTCCAGCTGCCGCTCCCAGCCGCGGGCCAGCGGGACGTGCGGCGCCACGAACGACGCCTCCCAGTGCGCCCGGGTGAACGGGACCTCCACCCGTCCCATCGCCACCGGGCCGTGGTCGAGGTAGTCGAGCAGACCGGTGTAGTAGCCGGCCTGGCCGGAGGCGTCCCCGTAGGTGGCCAGCGCCCCGTGCACCGGGCCGATCTGCCAGCCCAGCAGCGGGATCGCGACGACCAGCAGCACCCGCGGGCGTCTGGCCAGCAGCATCGCCGCGAGCGGGCCCGCGAGCAGGGTCGCCGGGCGGGCGATGTTCCCGCCGATCTGGGTCGGGACGACGAAGAAGACCGCGGCGGCGGCGGCCCACAGCAGCAGCCCGCGCCTGATCGCCACCTCGTGCCGCGGGACGACGAGCAGCCCGGCGCCGATCAGCGCCAGCAGGGACAGGAAGGTCATCGCCGGGAACGGCTGCACACCGTGCTCGGGGAACAGCAACGCGACAACGATCCCGCTCATGGCCCCGGCCAGCGGCAGCACCCGGCGCCGCGGGAGCGTGCCGAGCAGGGCGACCCCGATCAGCAGCACGAACCCGCCGGCGAGCGGTGAGGCCAGCGACGACCCGACCGCGCCGGCCCACGCCGTCTTCGTCCGCCGTTCCCGGACGCCGAGCAGCGCCAGCGCGCCGAAGGCCATCCCCAGCGCGAAGGGCATCCGGCCGACGACGAGGTTGGCCACCGTCGCGACGGAGAACCAGACCAGCGCCAGGTCGTGGCCGTGCGTCCGGCCGCGGCCGCGCAGCAGCCGGGTGACGATCACGGTGGAGGCGACGCACGCGAGACAGCCGAGCGCCTGCACCCCGAACAGCGCCCCCAGCGGGGGGAAGAGCACGCTGTAGCCGGGTACGGTGTGCCCGCCGTACCACTGGTCGTCCCACAGCACCGCACCGCCGTGCTTGAACAGCCACACGCGATATTCCTGTGCGGGGGTGTCCGGGCCGGTGAGTCCCAGCGCCAGGGACAACCCGCACAGGGCGGCGGTGATCAGCCATGGCTGGCGCCGCAGCAGGGCGACGACGGCGAGGACGGCCCGCGGGAGCGCGGCACGCGGCTTCGGGAAGACCGCGCCGGGCTGCGGGGCATCACCGCCAGTTCCCCGGCGGACGGCGTGCGGTCCTGGACGGGCCGCCGGAGAGGAGAGCGTTCCTGGTGCTGTGGGCCCGACTTGCATGCCTTCGCGCCGGATGGCGGCCCGCCACCCGGCCCGACGCGGCTGCGCACCGCCCGGCAGGCCCGGGCGCGCCCGGGCGTCACCCGGGACAGCCTGCCGCGCCCGCGTGCCAGGCGGAGGACAGAGCCGCGGCTGCGCGTCCTGCGGAGGACAGGGCAGCTCCCGCGCGTCACACGGAAGATCGTGGGGTGCCTGCGCCTGCGCCTGCGCCAGGACGGCCTGGGACGCCTCCGCCTCGACCGGGACAGCCCGACGCGATCCCACATGACGTAGGACGGTGCCGAGCAGACCCACCCGACACCTCCCTGTGCCAGACCGCCACGAACCAGCCGACCGGAAGCACCCGGCCCACGCCGGGCCGCGGCCGTGACAACGACATCGACGGGTGGAGACGAAGCCCCCGTCCGCGATTCTTTCCGCGGGCGGGCCTGTTTCACGCACCTGTCGGGTGGCCGACCGTCGTGGGCACCGTCGCGGCAGTGATCGCTGTCCTCGCCGAGGCCGGGCTCGGACCGCGCAACCCGGACACCTTCAATCCCTCATCCTGGTGGGGGATTCTCGCATCACAGCCACCGTCGACAGCTACACGGGGCTGGCTCGCGGCAGTCGCCGCCGCCGCTGTGATCACCCTGTGCATCTGCTGGTGCGCCCTCGTCCGTTCGATCACTCGTTCGGCCACTCGCGCCGCCGAGGGTGCGGTGGATTCGTCTGATACGCCGCATATACCCGACACGCTCCCAGGCGGATCTGAGCATACCCGGGGGATCGCGCGTCCCGCCATGCCCCGTATCACCCCCGCCCGGGTGGTGGTCACCTCCATCGGGTGGAACCTGCCGTTCGCGCTTGGCCCGCCGCTGTTCAGCCGGGACGTCTACGCCTACGCGGGCCAGGGCGAACTCGCCCGCCACGGGCTCGATCCGGCGACGCACGGCGTCTCGGCGTTACGCGCGCTGGGCCCCCGGATGGAACCGTTCGTGACCGCGGTCGACCCGCGCTGGCGGGACACCCACGCCCCCTACGGGAGCACGGCCGTTCTCGTCGAGAAGGCGGCGGCCACGGTCGGCGACGCATTGGCCGGCACCGGGCCGCTCGGCGCCGTCATCACGCTGCGGCTCGTCGCCGTGCTCTCGGTCGTGGCGCTCGTCGCCCTCACCCCGCGGCTGCTGCCCGGACGCACAGACCCCCGGCAGACCGCCCTGGTCCTCGCGCTGCTGGCCGCGAACCCCGTCACCGTCATCCACCTGACCGGCGGAGCCCACCTGGACGCCCTCGCCGCCACCCTGACAGTAACCGCCCTGCTACTCGACCGCCACCGCCACCGCCACCTAAAGATCGATGCTCCGATACCGCCGAATCGCAGGAACGAGTGTGGAAGTGGCTGCCGCAGCAACCACTTCCACACTCGTTGGTGGGGTGGGGCGCGCGGGCGCCTGGGCAG
>NZ_CEVIVD010000043.1:36189-40159 GCF_982290655.1 Protofrankia sp. CiP1_Cm_nod3 | reverse complement strand
CCGCCGCGGCGGTCGCCGGCCGGCCGCCCTCGCGTAGGCGGTGCCATGCCGTGCGCGGGGAGAGACGGCCGGCCCCGAGGGCGGCCGCGAGCACGATCCACAGCGGTGCCATGGGACGGCTGAGCGCCGTCACGGCCATGGCGATGCCCGCGACCCACCAGGCCCGGGCCGAGGGCTGTTCGGCCCGGGACAGCCGCAGCGCAGCCGCGGCACAGGCCAGTGCGCCGGTGAGCTCGGTACCGCTGGCGCCGGCCTGGGAGCCGAGAAAGACCACCATCGGGGTGACCGCGGCCGCGATCCCGGCCAGCGCCAGGGGACGCCGGCCAGGCCGCCCCTGGCCCCCCAGCAGGAGCCAGGTGGCGGCGGCCAGCAGCGCCGCCGAGACGAGCGCCGAACCGAACCGGGCGAACACGTAGCCGGAGCGGACCGACCAGGCCGCCCGTGTGAGCGCTCCTTCGGAGAGGTACATCAGCGGCGGATACGCGCCCACGATGCTTTCGGCCCGGCCGGGCGGGACGGCGGTGGCCTGGCGCAGGCAGGCCGCGGACACCTCCGGGTCCAGGGCGGTGCAGGGCGGGCTGGTCGTGATCCGCAGCTGGGCTGGCAGCTCGAAGCCGCGATAGGCGTTGCGGACCTGGCGCAGTGAATCCTCGCTGAACACCCCGAAGGAGCGCAGCCTGGCGAGCGGGACGGGCTCGCCGAGTACCTGCCCGCGCCCGGCGGCCACCGCTTTCGCGTAGTGGCTCGGCTCGTCCGGCGCGGTTCCCAGCGGGTTTGTCAGCGCCCACAGGAAGATCCAGCCGGTCAGCGCGGCGAGCAGGAGAGCGGGCGCGCCGGGTTTCCGCAGCCAAGACCACAGTGGTCTTTTCATAGGGGCCGCACATTACCAGGGATACGTTCCGTGAACGGCAAGCGAATTCCTCCCCCGTCCGGCTCCAGGAATGCCAATGACGTGGAGTATCCGTTTGATTTCTTTATGTGAATGTCGATATTGCTGTCGCTGCCGGCCGTCCGGCGCGCGTGCCTAGTCGATGAGCCGGCGGCGCATGGAGCGGACCGCGAGCAGCCACATGATCCACGCGAACACCCCCAGCGCCCCCAGGTGCCCGAGGTCGGTGAGCGGGGCGAACCCGAATGCCGCGTCGCGCACCAGCTCCACGCAGTGGTAGAGCGGGTTGGCCCAGCTCAGTGCCCGCGCCCAGCCCGGTAGCTCGCTCACCGGGAAGAACGTGCCCGCGACAAGGAACAGCGGCGTCAGCACCCCTGAGATGATGTAACTGAAGCTGTCGACGGACGGCACCAGCGCGGACGTCCATATCCCGAACAGGCTGAAGCCGAACCCGGTGAGGAACCCGACGAACGGGATCACGAGCATTCCGGGCGTCGGATCCAGGCCGAACGCGATCGCCACCAGCAGCGGCGCGCAGCCGTAGACCCCCGCCTTGGCCGCGGTCCACAGCGCCTCCCCGAGGACGATCTCGGGTATGTCGACGGGAGCGGCCAGGACGGCTCCGTAGAGCTTCTGGTAGGTCCGCCGGATGAACGTCTGGAACATGCTGGCGAAGGCCGAGGCGAACAGCACCGAGCTCGCCACCACGCCGGTGCCGAGGAACTCCACGTACCGGTAGCCGGCCACCACGGACACCAGCGAGCCGAACCCCCAGCCGAAGGCCAGCAGATAGATCGTCGGCTCCACCACGGCGGAGAAACTGGTGGACAGCCAGTAGCGCCGGAACAGGGTGATGTCGTGCGTGATCACTCCCGCCAGGGCGGCCGGTTCGACCCGCCGCAGCCGGCGCGTCCCGCCCGTCCCGCGCGTCCCGCCCGTCTGGGCCGTTGCGTCCGCCCCTGCCCCGTCTGTAGCCGTTCTGGCCTCGTCCGTGGTACTCATTCGACCCGCTCCCCGGTGAGGGCGACGAACACGTCCTCCAGCGTCGCCGCGCGCCGGATCCCGGCTCCGAGCCGGTCGTCCAGCTCGGTGGGCATGTTCTCGGCGCGCAGCACGGACACGGACGGCCCGGTCCGGCGGGTGGTGAAGCCTGCGGCCTCCGCCTGCGCCGCGATCTCGGCCAGCTTCGGCGGCGGGCCGTAGTACTCCGCCGCGGTCCGCCCGGCATGCGCGTCGATGAGACGGGCGGGCGTGTCCCGTGCGATCACCCGGCCGCGCGACATGATGGCGACGTCCTGGGCGAGCCGCTCCGCCTCCTCGATGTAGTGGGTCGACATCAGTACGGTCACGCCGTCCGCGCCGAGCCCGGCGATCAGGCTCCACAGCTCCTGGCGGACCTGCGGGTCGAGCCCGACGGTGGGCTCGTCGAGCAGGACGAGCCGGGGCCGGTGCACCAGTGCCCTGGCGACCAGCAGCCGCCGCCGCATGCCGCCGGAGAGGTCGTCGGTCACCGTGTCGGCCCGGTCGCTCAACCGCGCCAGCGTGAGGGCCTGCTCGACCGCGGCCCGGCGCCTGCGAGCGGGTACCCGGTACAGCCGGGCGAACACGGCGAGGTTCTGCCGGGCGGTCAGCTCGCCGTCGAGGTTGTCCTCCTGCGGTACCACCCCCATCACCGCTCTGGCCTGCTTCGACGCGCGCGGCACGTCGTACCCGAGGACACTGATCCGGCCGGTGTCGGCGATCGACTGGGCGGTCAGCATCCGCATCGTGGTGGACTTGCCGGCACCGTTGGGCCCGAGCAGGCCCAGGCACACGCCGACGGGGACGTCGAGGTCGAGACCGTCGACCGCGGCCACCTCCCCGTACCTTTTCACCACATTTCGTACTGATATCGCGGATTCGCCTGGCTGATCCCCGGGCCTGGCGGCCGTGGCCAGGGTCTCCGTACGAGGCAGTGGCATACCGTGGACCATAGGTCGGGCGCGCTCGGTTCTCATCTGGTTTTTCGCCGGCGGACGCCGGGCGGCCGGCCGTGGAATGCCCGGCCGGGACGTCGTGTGCTTTCCGGGCACCGCACCCGAGCAGCGACCGTATGCCGCCGCCGTCGCCGTCGGGCTCCAGGTGGCCACACCTGCGGCATCCGGAGCCGAGCGTCCGGCGGAACACGTCGGTGCCGCGCTCAGAAGACCTCCCCACGGCAGCTTCTCACCGCTGGTTCCTGCGCTACATTGATGGCCACCGTCATCCGCTCCGCCGGTACCGGGAGGTCAATGTGCTCAGGCACACCGACAAGTTCGACGCATCACTCTCCGAGATATCGAAATCGCTGCTCGCGCCATTGTCGGAGCAGCCGCGGGACTGGTTGCTCGGGCGGGCTCTCGACGAGCTTGTATCCGATCTGACGGCGCTGGACGCGGCAGCCGAGAACATGGTTTCCGGCGCCCCCCGGCCGGATATCGTGGAGCCGGTCGACTCCGCGGCCCCCACGATTGTCGACGGTTCGTTGCTCGTCTCCGGCCAGCAGGTCATGCAGACCTGGGAGAAGCCGCTGATGAAGGCCATGGCCGACCAGGTTGCCGGCCCCGGCCGCTCGGTCCTGGAGATCGGTTTCGGCCTGGGCATCTCCGCCGGCTACATCCAGGAGTACCGGCCCGCGCGCCACACGATCGTGGAGGCGAATCCGCAGGTGTTCGAGACGGCCGTGGCGTGGAGCCGCGAGCCCGGCCACGAGAACACGGAGATCGTGTTCGGCAGATGGCAGGAAGTCATCGACTCCCTCGGGCGGTTCGACGGTATCTTCTTCGACACCTACCCACTGGACGAGAACGAGTTCGCGTCCCATTTCCTGGGTGGCTCGACCTATGCCGAGCACTTCTTCCCGGCGGCTGCCGGACATCTTACCGAGGGCGGTTCGTTCACCTATTACTCGAACGAGATCGACTCTCTCTCCCGGCGCCACCAGCGGTCCCTCCTGCACTATTTCCGGACCATCCGCATGCGGGTCGTGGACGGGCTGCGGCCACCGCCGGACTGCAGCTACTGGTGGGCCCCGTCCATGGTGGTCGTCACCGCCTCGGAGTC
>NZ_CEVIVD010000043.1:23898-35853 GCF_982290655.1 Protofrankia sp. CiP1_Cm_nod3 | reverse complement strand
GCTGGGCGCCCGAAGTCGTGCCACCGGACGGCCGCGCCACCATGAGTCGATCATCAGAGGTGGCCCGTGAGCACGCTCCGTATGCCGCGCGCGGTGTGTCGGCTGCGTCCCATGCCTCCCATGACCGGTAGATCATTGCGGGTGCCACGGACAAGATGCTTGTGGGAGCCGCTGCCGGGATACTGACCAAGCTGCCCGCGTGGCCGGGCCGGCTACGCCAACGGGAGACAAGCAGCCGACGGGAGACAAGCCAGATGCCTCGTAACCCGAGGGACTTCTTCGCCCCGCTCGCGGTGGGAGCGCCGGCGCCCCTGCGAGAGCTCCCACGGGCCCCCTCCCGTGTGATCCATTTCTTCGACCCGAGCAACGCGAAGATGGCCTCGAAGGTCCCGGACATCCTGCCCCGCATCGACGTGGTCCTGGGCAACCTCGAGGACGGCGTCCGGGCCGACAGCAAGATCGAAGCCCGTGAGGGGCTGGTGAAGCTCGCCGCGGCGACGGAGTTCGGCGAGACCCAGCTGTGGACGCGGGTGAACAGCCTCGACTCGCCGTGGGGCCTCGACGACCTGCTGACCCTCGTCCCGGCGATCGGCCACAAGCTGGACGTCATCATGGTGCCCAAGGTCGAGGGCCCGGAGGACATCCACTATGTCGACCGGCTGCTCGCCCAGCTCGAGGCGAAGGCGGGGCTGGCCCGCCCGCTGCTCGTCCACGCGATCCTGGAGACCGCGCGCGGCGTCGCCAACGTCGAGGAGATCGGCGCGGCGAGCCCCCGCATGCAGGGCCTGTCGCTCGGGCCCGCGGACCTCGCCGCCGACCGGCGGATGAAGACGACCCGGGTCGGCGGCGGCCACCCCGGATATCTCGTCCGGGCCGACCCGTCCCCGGCCGACCCGGACGCGCCGCGCCCGAGCTACCAGCAGGACCTGTGGCACTACACCCTCGCCCGGATGGTGGACGCCTGCGTGGCGAACGGCATCCTGCCGTACTACGGGCCGTTCGGTGACATCAAGGACGTCGTGGCCTGCGAGGACCAGTTCCGCAACGCCTTCCTGCTCGGCTGCGTCGGCGCGTGGAGCCTGCATCCGGTGCAGATCGACATCGCGAAGCGGGTCTTCAGCCCGGAGCCGGCCGAGGTCGCCTGGGCCCGGCAGGTCATCGAGACGATGGGGGACGGGACCGGAGCGGTGATGGTCGACGGGAAGATGCAGGACGATGCCTCGGTCAAGCAGTGCAGGGTGGTCCTGGACCTGGCCCGGACCCTTGCCGCGCGCGACCCACGGCTGGCCGAGGCATACGGCTTCGCCGGCACCGCCGCGGCCGACGCCACCGGGCAGGTGGCGGCCCGATGAGCGGCGTGAACGGCGACCTGACGGCTGGCTCGGCAGACTCGGCGGCCTACCGTCCGCGCCGGTCGGTCCTGTACATGCCGGCCGCGAACGAGCGGGCGCTGGAGAAGGCCAGGGGAATCCCCGCGGACGCGCTCATCCTCGACCTTGAGGACGCTGTCGCCCCGGACGCCAAGGACGCCGCCCGGGAGCGGGCCGGCGCGAAGGTCGCGGACGGGGCCTATGGCGGGCGCGAGGTGACCATCCGGGTCAACGCGCTGGACACCCGCTGGCACGCCGACGACCTGCGCGCGGCGGCCCAGGCCGGCCCGGACGCGGTGGTCGTGCCGAAGGTCGGCTCCGCGCGGGACGTGCACGCGGTCGAGAAGGGCCTGGAGGCCGCCGGCGCGCCGGATCACACCCGGATCTGGGCGATGGTCGAGACCCCGGTCGCGATGCTGCGCATCGAGGAGATCGCGCGCTCCTCGCAGCGCCTCGCCGTCTTCGTCATGGGCACGAACGACCTGGCCAACGAGCTGCACGCCGAGCACGTGCCGGGCCGGGCGCCGCTGCTGACCGGGCTCGGGCTGTGCCTGCTCGCCGCCCGGGCCGCCGGTATCGCCATCCTGGACGGGGTGTTCAACAACATCCGTGACCTCGACGGCTTCGAGGCGGAGTGCGTCCAGGGCCGGCAGCTGGGCTTCGACGGCAAGACACTGATCCATCCCGGCCAGGTCGAGCCCTGCAACCGGGTGTTCGCGCCCACCGAGGCCCAGGTCGAGGAGTCCAGGACCATCCTCGCGGCCTGGGAGGAGGCGTTGGCCTCCGGCCGCGGCGTCGCCACGGTGAACGGCCGGATGATCGAGAACCTGCACGTCCGCAACGCGCAGCGCGTCCTCGCCGTCAGCGACGCGGTCACCGCCCTCGAACGCGGAACCGCCCCTCCAGCACCGCGGTAGCGGACACGTCCATGAATTGACGGTACCGCGTATTGGGTAACCGGAAGGGGCGGCGGCGTGGGCTCGGTGGGCGTGAATCGGGGGAACCTGGTTGATAGCACTCCGGCCCGCGGGTTTAAGATACGGCCGTGGCGCACATCGTTCAGGGCTTCCAGTATCGGCCGGTCCGCAACACCGCTGGCGACACGATCCATCCGGTCGGCCTCGTGCTGCACGTCGCACAGGGCAACGGCTCCCAGTTCGGCTGGTTCAACGATCCGCAATCGCAGGCATCGTCGAACTTATGGGTGGGCAAGGCCGGGCAGCGTGAGCAGTACGTGCCCTCGGACGTCCGGGCGTGGGCGCAGGCGGCGGGAAACAGCACATACGATTCGATCGAGACCGAGGGTTTCGACACCGAGGCGCTGACCCCGGAGCAGATCGAGAGCGTGGCCGTGGCTTACGCCGACGGTGTGCGTGCTTTTGGCTGGGCGCTGGCCGTGACGGACACGCCCGGCCAGTCCGGATTGATTACTCATAGCGCAGGAAGGGCGGCCTGGGGCAATCATCCGGGTTGCCCGGGTGGTATCCGCACCGGCCAGCGTCATCAGATCATTGCGAGGGCCGCACAGATCGCGGGAGGCCCGACGTCGCCTGTGCAGCCCAAAGTGGTGGCTCTGCAGCATGCGGTGCACGTGGTCGCGGACGGGACCTGGGGCCCGGTCACCGACGCGGCGCTCGCCGAGGTCCGGGCCAACCGGCATACCAGGGCCCAGCAGGCCGCGGTCGGTGCGGCCGTCGACGGCGCCTGGGGCCCCCTGTCGCAGGCGGCATATGTCGCGACGGTACGGACGATCCAGTCCATCCTCGGAGTGGGGGTGGACGGGGTCTGGGGGCCGGTCACCGACCAGGCTTTCGTTGCCGTCCGCAACGATCATTTCACCGGCTGATCCCATTCGGCTACGAGAGCGTCCCAGGTACGGTAACGAGCCACCGGATAAGCGGTGGACACGACCCCGTCGGGGTCGACAACGGCCACCGGATATCCAAGCTGTGCCCGGTACCCGCGTTCGCTGACGACAATGCGGCCGCCGAGGCGGGCCGCGCCGACGACGATCGGCCGCGACGTCCACCTCGGGGTGGCCGCCGCGGCAAGTTCGTGTGCCGACAGCCATGCGTACAACCCGCAGACACAGTCCTCGCCCGGCATCCGCGGATGCGGTGTCAAGGGCGACTGAGACATCTGGCCGCCGAGGTCGTCCCGCGCACCGCGCAGGCAGAACGCCTTGGTGAGGCCGTCGGGGCGCCACAACAACAGGCCGGCCGGGAACGGTGACCACGGCGTCCATGCCGGGCGTAACCGGCCAGCGCCGTCCACCGCCCACTGGCGCCAGCCGATGACGCTCACCTGCCTGCCGGCACGGGTTCGGTTTCGACCGGTTCAGCCGGTTCGGCCGGTTCGGGCAGGGCCAGCGGCTCCTGCTCCGGCCAGGAGATCGGTTCGTCCTCGACGATCCGCAGCGGCTCACCTACATTTGACATACATCAACGTTCCCTCGCCCCGCCGCGCCGGTCAATATCCCTGCCGTCATCCCGGCCGTCCGCGCCGGTCTCAACGCAGGCGCAGGATCTGTAGGCCGTGGTCGGCCAGGAGGGCTGGCAGGTGACGGATGGTCGCGATGGCCCTGGCGCGCTGGTCGTCCGGGAGATCCGGCCAGTCGACGAGCAGGTTGTGCTGTCTGCGGCCGTCGTCGCGGCCCGGGGCGAACGTCCAGCCCTGGCCGCGCCGTTGCGCGCACCGGCGGCTCCAGCACAGCCGGTTGCCTGAGGACCCGCACCACGCCCGCCGCCGGGTTCAGCCGCCGGGGCCCGGCGTCCAGCCGTGCGGGCGTCCAGGCGCTCGCCGACCGTACGCGAAGGACGACAAATAGATGACAAGCTGGACTTGGACGAAGTATCGCCGAATATATCTACAGTCCGGTAGCCTTCAGGCGCCACACTTGTCGCACGGTATGACGACGTAACAGCGCGGGCCTCGTTCAACGGTTTGTGAGCCGCCTGTAGCCGTTGGGATCCCGTCGGCTCCGCGACACAACAAAAACGGGGGAGCAATGGATAAGCCGGACATGCTTGCGCAATCAGCCGACGCGGCTCGCGCGCTGTCAGCCGGTCGCGGTGGGAAAGCACGCGTCCGCCTGACCGGGCTGGATGCGGACGTTTTTCGCCATCCGCTCGACCGGCAGGCCGCCCAGAGCCTCAAGCGCGTGCCGGGGTTCGACAAGGCGGTCGCGAAGTTCATCGAGTGGGGCTGGGAGCGTAAGGAGTACATCGAGCTCACCGCGTCGGGGGTGCGGGTCGGGCCCCGCCAGCTGCCCCGCGTCCACGGCCTGCTCCGCGAGACCTGCGCGGTCCTCGACATTCCGGAACCCGAACTCTACGTCCGCAAGGGGCCTACGAACGCCTACACGTCGGGGCACAACAATCCCTACATCGTGCTGTTCACCGAACTGGTCGACACCATGTCCGAGGACGAGCTCCTCGCCGTCATCGCCCACGAGGCCGGGCACATCAAGTGCGGGCACGTCCTCCACAAGACGATGGCGCGGGTTTTCACCGGCGCGGCGACTGCGGGGCTGCGACGCACGAACCCGATGACGGCCATCGTCGGGGTAGGTGTCCGCGCGGCGCTCAAGAGCTACGACCGGGCTTCCGAGTTCACCGCCGACCGCGCCGCGATGCTGACCACCCAGGACCTGCACGCCTGTGTCGGGATGATGATGAAGATCGCCGGTGGTGTCCAGACCGACCAGATGGACACCACCGCCTTCCTCGAGCAGGCGCGTCACCTCGATGACCTTGCCAGCGCGAGCAACATTTCCCGTTTCCACCGTTTCCAGCTCCGTATTGGCGGTGATCACCCGCTCCTGGTTGAGCGCGCCCGCCGCTTCGATGAGTGGATCATGAGTGGCCAGCCCGGTGTTGTCCTCGCGCGGTACGGCACCACGGCCGTCCCTACTCAGCCGACGGACGGCGTGAACAGCCTAGACCGCTACCAGCGGTAGTTTGTTGGACCGCCAGCATCATCCGTGATGGTCCCGTATCTGTCAGGACCGTGCCCCGGTGGGGCCCGACACCTTGGTCCGGCCGGCGGCATTTCGTCTGGAGCGGATCGGCTTCTCAGAACAGATCGACGTAGTCGGTGAGGATGTCGCCGAAGACGCCGGCGTCGCCGTTACGGTTCCAGAAGGCGGTGGCGGCCTGTACCGCCGTCGCGCCGGCGCACAGGAAGTCGGCGATGTCGCGGCCGCGGGACACCCCGCCCGCGCCGATCAGCTCGACCGTCTCCGGCAGCAGCCGCCGCAGCTGGCGTACCTGGCCGAGCGCCACGGGCCGCAGCGCGGCACCCGCGAGCCCGGCCAGTTCGACGTCGATCACCGGCCGGTTCGCCTCGTCCAGGACGAAGGCGTTCGGGAAGGTGTTGACCGCGCAGACGAACCGCGGGCCTTGCGGTGTGCCGGACAGCCTCGCCACCAGGCCGGCCAGTGCGGCCAGCCCGGCCGGGTCCGAGAACGGGGAGATCTTTATGCCGAAGGGCGGTGGTTGTCGATCCGCACTGTCGCCGGCGGCGGTGGAGGTGGCCGCGGCCGTGGTGAGCGCCTGGCTCACCTGGGCGCAGATCGCCTCGGTCCGGTCGTTGTCGAAACACGCGATGCGTTTCTGCCGGCCGTCGTCCCAGACGTTCGGGCAGGCCAGGTTGAGCTCGATGATGTCGACGCCGGCGAGCGCCACGTCATGGGCGACGACGGCGTACTCGGCCTCGCTGAATCCGGCGATGCTCACGACGAGTGGTTTACCGGCGGCATGCGCCATCGAGATCATGGCGGGCAGGTGCTCACGGTAGTACGCAAGCCCCGGATTGGGCAGGCCGAGCGCGTTGAGCGAGAAGAAATCCCCGGGGTAGTAGACGTTGCCGCCGTTCCCGGTGCGCGGCCGCAGGGTGATGGAGCCGACGACGACGGCGGACACGGCGCTGCGGGCGAGCACGCTCACCTCGTCCAGGCTCTTGCACGTGCCCGCGGCGTTCATCAGCGGATGCTCAAGTTCGACTCCGCACAGCGCTGCCACGGCCACCCTTCCCGAGATCCGTGTTTCCGGTGTGGTTCGCCTTCTCCAGGAGACAGTATCGAATTCCTGTTCCTGGCCGCGGCGCGTGGGTCAGGGGCGTTATGGCCGGATGTATCCACCGTGTCGTGTGCCGGGCGTTTCCGCCGGGCCGGCGCTGCGTGCGGGGCGTCTCCGGGGCGTCTCCGGGCCGGATCGCCCGTCAACCGTTCCGCACGTTCTGTCCTCGTCCTGTTTCTGTTCGTGGCCGGTATTCGGCACCGGCCCACGTTTGGCCTCCCTGACGGCTGCCGAAGAAGACAGGGTCGGCCGCATCGCGCTGCGGCGGCCCGGCACCGGCCAGCGTCATCGGTGCTCATCGGCGTCACCGGTGCTCATCGGCATCCACCGGCGCCACCGGTCGTGGCGTCCGGCGGCGGAGGCCGACACCAGGAAAGTGCTACCGGGAAAATATACGACCGACGCAGGAAGAAGGCTGACGATGGCGACTGGTGGAACAGGATTCAGTGACGTCGTCCACGACCTGATCTCGGTGCAGTATCACGCCCTCAAGGGGAGCCGTGAATACGAACAGTTCATCCGTGATGCGGATGCGGAGGGACAGCCGGAGATAGCCAGCTTCTTCCGGGCCGTCCTGGAACAGGATGCCGAGCGCGCGGTCGCGTGCCATCGTTATCTGTCCCGGCTGTCCGGCCACGCGCCGGCCGGCTCGATCGTCCGCTGAGGGGCTCCACTGAGGGGCTGAGAGATCGCCTGAGGGGCTGAGAGATCGTCGGGAGCGTGCGGGGCCGTTCCGCGCGGTAGGCCGCGTTCGTCCGGAGCCCCGGGCCAGCGGCCGGAGCCGACCCGCGGGCGCCGACCTGGCGGGAGCTCCGGCCCGGCGCCCGAGACCCATGCGGGCGCCGAGGCCCGAGGCCCGAGAGTCGAAGGGAGGCATCGGCGGGATCCTTAGAAGCGCTGGGATCAGCGCTGGGATCAGAAGCGCACGGTCTCGACGTCCGCGCCGCCGTGCAGGGCCCGCCACAGATCACCGAACGAGTCGTACTGTTCCCGCTTGGGGCGGGCGGCAAGTCTCTCGACGAGCTGTTCCGGAGCGTTACGGACACGCAGCGTGTAGGCGAGCTGGGCGGCTCGGGCGGGGAAGTCGTGGCGGTCGAACCACCGGGCGAGCTCGGAGCGGGCCTCGACCGCCGCGGCGGTGTCCGTGCTGGTGGCGGCCTTGTTCTCCGGCCGTTCCGGGATCACCGCCACCTGGGGCTGATCCTCGCCGGGAGGTTCCGCGGAGCGCCATTCCTCGGTGCGCGTGTCCCGTCGCGCCCGCACGATCCCGTACACCTCATGGGCGAGGTTGTCGTCCTTGGCGGGGCCGTGCTTGGTGCTGCCGCGCTGCATCGACATCTTCGTGCTCCTGTTGTTGATCGTGTTTCTCGGGCGCTTCCCGCGTTACGGCCGCCCCGGTCCGTGCCGGGAGGCGGGCCACTGCTCCGGCGGGAGGATGCCGGGGCCGGGCGGTGGGAGGTCAGGACCGGGACCGGGACCGGGCAGATCGGGCCCAGGGTCCGGACCGGGCAGATCGGGCCCAGGGTCCGGCGGGGCGGGCCCTGGGCCGGGCTGCGGGACGTCCGGGCCGGGCGTCGGTGTCGGGCCGGGCGTCGGTGTCGGGCCGGGAGACGGTGTCGGGCCGGGAGACGGTGGCAGGTCGGTGGCCGCGGGCCCGGGCCGGGCGCTGGGCTGGCCGGATGCCGGCCGGGAAGAGGCCGGCCGTGCGGAGGACGGGCCGCCGCGCGCGACAACTAAGATCATGATACGCCCTCCGTGGAACGAAACGGTCGATGATCGGGATACGGCGGGGCGGCCGCGGCTGGTCGCCATGCCGGCCGACTCCTGCCACCTTCCACGGACATGGCATCTCGAACCGTCCATGGCATCCCGAACCGTCCAGGTACCTGGAGAGGGGCCCGGGGCGCCGGGAACCGGGCCGGTCGCGGGCCGCCCGGGCCCCGGTCGTTCCCGGAGCGGCCCAGCGGATCCCCGCCGCGGGGATCACGGTCGCCCGGTCTCCGGTTCCGTCCGAAAGAGCGGCTGTGCGGGTGTGCCGGGCACGCTGGACGGGGAAGTGGAGAAGACGACGAGGAAGTGGAGAAGACAGGGAAGCGGAGAGGAAGCGGAGGAACGGCATGCCCCACGCGGGCCCGCGAACCGGGATCACGGGCCTGTGGCCTGGGAAGGCGTGCGGTCCGGGAGGTGAGCCTCGATGGCGAACGTACTCAGCGTGACCAGTGTGCCGCCGGTGACGGTACGGCGGTACAGGACGATCGGGGAAGCGGCCCATGAGATGGACATCCACGGCGTGGGTGCTCTTCTCGTCATGGACGATCGTGACCACTTGGTCGGTATTGTCACCGATCGTGACATTGTGTTGCGGGGGGTTGCTCGTGGCGTCCCGATGGAGGCATCCATTGACCGTCTGATGACGACGGAGGTCTTCACCCTGCCCGCTGACGTGGAGATCGACCGCGCGTACGAGGTATTTCGCGATCACGCGCTGCGGCGGCTGCCCGTCCTCGACGGCGGCCGGGTCGTGGGGGTCCTCTCCATCGACGATCTCCTCATCCGTGACGCGCGGCGGATCGAGGACGTGGTACGCCCCCTCGCCCGGGAGGTCATCGCCCGGCACCGCAGGACGCCGGTGGGCGCGGGCGGGGCCGTCCGTGCCGGTGACGGCGCCGCCCATGCCGACAACGGCGGCACCTACGCCGGGACCGGCGCCGGGAGGGGCGGCACCTACGCCGACAGCGGGGTGATCGCGTCCCGCCGGCTGGTGCGGGCCCACCCCGGTGACACCCTGGTCATCCACGGGCGGACGCTGGGCCGGCCGGAACGGTCCGGCGAGATCCTGGAGGTGCGTTCCCCCTCGGGCGACCCGCCATTCCTGGTCAGCTGGTCCGACTCCGACCATGTCAGTTTCACCTATCCGGGCCCGGACGCGGAGGTGCGTCCGCGTGCCGAGGCGGCGACGGCGGCCACCGGCGAGCGGGCCGGCAACGGGCAACGGTAGCTGACTGGTAGCGGACAGTGGCCAGTAGTGGACGATGGCAGCCGGTAGGCGGCTGGGAGCCAGTGGCGACCGGTAGGTGGCCGGCTGCCGCTACCGGATGCCATCCGTGACGTCCCGGTACGGTCGCTCTGAGACGGAGGTGGCGGGTGGACCCTCTGTTCGCCGACCGGCCGGCGGCGGGCCGCGCCCTGGCCGGGCAGCTGGCCGCGTACGCCGGCCGTGACGATGTCGTCGTCCTGGCGCTGCCACGAGGCGGTGCGCCGGTCGCCTTCGAGGTGGCGCAACGGCTGGGTGCGGGGCTGGACGTCTTTCCGGTGCGCAAGCTCGGGGCGCCCGGGCACGCCGAGCTTGCGATGGGCGCGCTGGCCGGCGGCGGGACGCTCGTCCGCAACGATCAGGTGATCCACAGCCTGGGCATCGGGGAGAAGGCGGTCACCGATGCCGTGGCCGCCGAGCGCCGTGAGCTTGCCCGCCGGGAGGATGCCTACCGTATCGGCCGGGACGCGCTCGACGTCACCGGCCGCGTGGTCCTGCTGATCGACGATGGGATGGCCACCGGTGCCACGATGTACGCCGCCGTCGAGGCCGTCCGCCGACGTGGGCCGGCGCAGGTGGTGGCGGCTGTTCCCGTGGCCTCGGAGCGGGCGTGCCGGCAGCTGAGGCTCGTCGCCGACGGTGTGCTCTGCCTGCGCACTCCGTCGACATTCTTCTCCGTCGGTCAGTACTATGCGGATTTCTCCCAGACGACCGATGACGAGGTCCGTGAGCTTCTGCGCCGTTCCGTGACCGCGAGATGACAGCCGGGTGGTCTCCCATGGGCCACCAGCCAGTGATCGTCATTCGCGGGGCGCGGGTGTCTCATGCTGCCGCGGCCGGGGTGCTGGCCGGCTCGGATGCCGCTGGGGCCGGCGCGGTCGCGGGAGCGCTGCCGACCGGTGCGGGTGCCGGGGCGGACGGCGGACCGGACGTGGGTGCTGGCGCTGGATCAAGCGTGGGCGTGGGTGGGGCGGTCTGTGCTGGCGGATTGTTCAGACGTTGTGCAATGCTTGTGATCCTGCTGCGTGCTTCGTCGCTGACCTCGACGGATGAGGCGTCAGCAAGCCGGCCGAGGAAGGGCGTGAGCATTCCGGGGCCGGTGACGGTGCGGGGGATCAGCGCGTCCAGCGCGGCGGTGGTAGGCGCGTCGACCTGGCCCAGCTGGCTGTAGCGCGCCAGCCGGTCGCGCAGGGACGCCGGGCTGGTGTGCCAGCCGGCGAAGTCCGCGGCGTTCAGGCCGGTGACGTCGAAGGCGGTGGCGGGTTGCGCCGCGCAGCCGGTGTTCGCGGGCTCGGGGGCGAGACGGGCGGTGAGCGCGCCGGCCGCGCCCGCCTCGCCGATGTCGTGCCCGCTGAAACGGGCGAGCCGCCACCGTGCCGGCGTGCCGCCACGGGCGTCCGCGATCACTGTGCTGCGGGCGCTGGTGATCAGGTGTCCGTGGCTGTCGAACAGCGTCGCGTTGATCGGGATGCTGACCGGTGCCCCGCCGGCCGGGGCACCGGCCGTGCTCAGGACGCCGGTGATGTCGAGGGCGTCATAGCCGGTGACGGCCGGGTCGAGGTCGGCGGGCGCCGCGGCCAGCGAGCCCGCCACAATGGTGATCGTTGGGCAGCTCGCGGACGGTGCCGGGGCGGGCGTCGCGTCCGCTTCGGGCCGTGGGGTGACCGTGATCGCGGCGGGCGTGCCCGCCGGCGCGGGCACCGCGGGCGGTATGGATGCCGTGAGTGCCGCGGGCGGTATGGGTGCCGCGGGTGCCGCGGCTGCTGGGGGCGGTGCCGGGGCCGCGGGTGTGCTGCCGCCGGGACGCGCCTGGGACGGCGCCGGGGCGGGCAGGGGAACTGCCCCGCCGCTGGCGTAACCGGTCATCCAGGCGAGCACGGCACGGGCGTAGTCACCGGACGGGTTGTAGGCGAGGATCGCTGCCCGTAACTGCGCGGGGTCGCTCAGATCGCGGTTGTAGGCGCAGAGGTAGCCGGCGGCGGCGAGGGCGGCGTCGTCGATGTTGTTCGGGTCGCGCTGGCCGTCGCCGTTGCCGTCGCTGCCGGATCTCGTCCAGGAGGACGGGATGAACTGCATCGGCCCGATGGCCCGGTCGAAGACCGTGTCACCGTCCCATCTGCCGTTGTCGGTGTCGGTGACACGCGCGCGTCCGCCCGCGCCGTCCAGGGGGAGCCCGATGATCGACGGGGTGACGGTACCGGCGGGGCTGATGGCGCGGCCGGCGCCGTGCCCCGATTCCACCCTGCCGATTCCGGCCAGCAGGGGCCAGGTCAGGTGGCAGCTGGGCCGTCCGGCCGCCATTCGTTCGGTCGCTCTGCGGTAGGCGGCCAGTACTCGTTCCGGTATGCCTTTGTCACCAGCGGTGAGTGTGACGGCCCCGCCCGCCCCGGCGGCCACGGCCGTGGCCAGGCTCTGCGTGCCCGGCGCGGTGCCACCGCCCGCCCCGCCGGAGCCGCCGGAGCCGCCGCCCGGG
>NZ_CEVIVD010000043.1:21537-23371 GCF_982290655.1 Protofrankia sp. CiP1_Cm_nod3 | reverse complement strand
GTCGAACGGTCTTGGTCGGGTAGGCCGCGGTGCGCTTCACTGCTGGAACTCCGGCGCACCGCCGAGGTGTCCACCGTCGTTATACGCCATGCCCTCGGGCCGGGAAGTGGCTGTTGGGCAGCCAATGTCGACCGCACATTCGGGTGTAGGGCCGTGGCTGTAGGTTGTGAATCGATGGGTTCGCGATTGAGCGGGATGTCGTCCGGTGTTCCCGGTCCCGGTCCCGGTCCCGGTCCCGGTTCGGTTCGGGGACGCATTTTGCGCGGCCCTGTCGCGACATGTCTGAGGGTAGCGGCCTGAAGACTTTCAGTGCGCTACCGCAGGTTTCACGAGCGTGCCCGGCCGGCCGTCTTCTGGGGACGGTTCTTTTATCGCTATTCGCTGAATGTTTACCTGGGCGCCCGGCCGGGCCCACGGACCACCTCGTCTTTCCTCCCGGCGGTGTCACGTGCTGTTTCCTCCGGGCGGTACCACGCGCCAGCCTGGTCCGTCGGGCCTCGGAGCGATGTTCCCCTCGCCGCGCCCACTTCTGTTGCGGGTGTATGAATACCAGGTGTCCATGACCGGCCAATGCATTGGCAGTGGTAATAGGATGGGCTGTGACGGCCTCCCGGACGCCCGTGGCGCCGACATCGAATTCACCATCGGACGGGCCGGGATTTCCTGTCTCGCGGGTCGCCCTGAACCGGGAGCGAATGGGGGGGCTGATGTGCGGTGCCGCCGCTGCCCGTCAGGGCACGGCCGACGGCGGTCGGATTCTTCCCGGCGATCGGCGGGCCCGCCGGCTGACCGGGCGGCCGGGGCGCCGTCCGATATCACCGCCGTGGCCGCCGGGCATGGTCGTCAGGCGTGATTGTCGGGATAGGCGAGATGTAACTCACACGATGATACGGCCCAGGTGATTATGGCCTGCCGGGATGACGGGACGGGGCGTTGGTAACGGTTCGGGATGGACGTCGGCGTGGGGGCACGCCCGCATCATGACTGCGGATCGATGACTGTTGACCGGGCACGGGTGGCAGCGGCGCTACCCGGTTACGATCTCGGTGACGAGATCGGCGCGGGCACGTTCGGGGTGGTGTTCGCCGCCTGGCACCGCCGTCTCCAGCGTGATGCCGCGGTCAAGGTACTCGACGGAGGGTACGGCCGGGCGGTGGCGGGATTCGCCACCGAGGCGCGGATTCTCGCCGCCCTGGACCATCAGCATGTGGTCCGGGTCTATGACTATGTCGAGACCGGGGGACTGCGTCTGCTCGTCATGGAGATGCTGGCCGGCGGGACGCTGACCCGCCGCCACCGGGCGGGGATGCTCCCGGAGGAGGCCTGCGCGGTAGGGCTGGCGATCGCCGCCGCCCTGACCTGCGCGCATTCCCGCGGAGTGCTGCATCGCGACATCAAGCCCGACAACATTCTGTTCGACGCCACGGGCCTGCTCAAAGTGGTCGATTTCGGGCTCGCGAAACAGGTGGGTGGGCCGCCGGCCGCCGCCGGCGCGGTGGCCGGGACGCCGTTGTACATGGCTCCCGAACAGATCGAGGGGGGCCGGCTGGGGCCGGCCTCCGATCTGTACGCGCTCGGGGTGCTGCTCTATCTGCTGCTGACCGGGGTGACGCCGTTCGCACCGGCATCCTCCATCCTGCGGCAGCGTCCCGACCGGGTCCCGCCACCGCCGCCGGGCGTGCCGGTTCAGGTGGCGGATGTGATCATGTGGGCGTTGGCGAACGATCCGGTGGCTCGTCCGCCGTCCGCGCTGGCCTTCGCGCTGGACCTGGCCCGGGCCGCCGCCGAGGCCTACGGCTGGGGCTGGCTGGCTCGTTCGGGGATCGTGCTGCAT